>JAMOSE010000125.1 GCA_027063215.1 Sulfurimonas sp.
CAATACCAAGCTTATCGACACCCTCATGCAGTGCAACAACGATAAAAATAGGCAAAATAGGATTAATCATGGCAGATGCCATATCTGTAAAAAAACTTACCCATCCTAGCATTACCACATTTTTATCGATTGTTATCATAGTACAGGAATCTCATCGAGTGAAGATGGTAATTCGTTCCCATCAAGGGAAACAACACCAATAGCCGGAATACCTAGTTTTAAGAGTGGATCTACTTTGAGTGGTTTAAGATGCACAGCAAAAACTCGCTGAATCCTGTCACTTCGTACACTTACCTCTTTTGGTGTAAACTCTGCTTTTTGAGCAATGCGTACTACTTTGGCTTCTATTGGGTGGTTTGGATAGGCATCAAGAAAAATTACCGCTTTATCACCTAATTTGACTTTTCCGTTTTGAATTGTATCGATAAAGATTTTGAGATACAAAGAGTGCGGATCAAGCAAAGTAGCTACTGGCATTCCTGCACCTATTACTTCACCCTCATTGGCAATTTTTTCTACTGTAACCCCATCTACGCTTGAGTGCAGTGTCATCTCATCTATTGTTGCTTTAATTTGAGCTTTTGAAGCCTCTAAGGCTACAATTGAATCTTTTAAAGCTTCAATATTTGCTTTAATAGAGAGCAGTTTTTGTTGTGAGGCTGTGGCATCACTGAAACTGATATTCGCCAATCGAACAGCCGCTTGTACCTGTTTGAGTTGCGCTTTGAGTGCTTTGAGTTTATTTGATTCTGTATTGAGTTTCAACTCGGCAAGTTCAAAATTTTGTTTATCTATGCTTTTTGTTTTATATAATTTTTGTGCACGCTTAAAATCTCTTTTTGCCTGAGCCAACACATCTCTTTGAATTAAAATATTTTTTTGTAGAGATTTTTGAGATGCTTTTGCAGACTTTATCTGCTCTTTTGCTGTTTTTAACAAAAGTGGGATTGTTATATCTGCCATTTTTGCTTCTATCTGTTTTGCCTTGAGTTGTTCTTTTTGCGCTTGTATCTGTGCATCAAGCTGTGCATATTGCGCTTCAAACTCTTTACTTTTTAGCACTCCGACAACCATTCCTTTGGTAACGGGTACCCCATCATCGACAAAGATCTTTTCTAGTCGTCCGGGATACTTTGCATTAAGATTTACCAAATCACCATCCATTCGTCCTGTGCCCTCAACCAAATTTGACGGAAGCTCTTTTGGATGTAATTTCACATAAATCATAGCTCCTGATATTACCAACAAAACAGCTATAACAATAGCCAACCAATATTTTTTTACTACTTGCATTTTTCTTTCCTTTATTTTAAGCTGTTTTACCGCTAAGGTGCAATCCTACTACCCCGGCAATGATAAGCATAATACTTATAATTTTAAGTATACCTGATGGCTCTTTAAAAAACACTATCCCAACAACTGTTATAAGTGCCGTTCCAACTCCTGCCCATACAGCGTAAGCCATACTCATATCTATCTTTTTAAGTGCATAAGTCAGTGCAACAAGTGAAAGAATGTAAAAAGCAAACATCATAACTGAAGGCACTGTTTTTGTAAAACCCTCTGAAAATTTCATAGCTGTTGTTCCTGCTACTTCAAAAACAATAGCGAATATGAGATATATCCATTGTTGCATGTTCTCCTCCTTTATTTAGTTATTTTCTTCTATTTTTTGAGCATAAAATTTTCTAAGCCATCTATCTAATGGGTTTATCATCTTATAGATAACTGGCACCACTAAAAGTGTCAGTACCATTGAGCTGAGTAATCCGCCGATTATAGATATAGCCATCGGTGCTTTTGTTTCACTTCCTAGTGAGTCACTCAATGCTAATGGAAGCATGGCAAATATCATCGCAATCGTAGTCATTAAAATCGGGCGAAGTCGTTTTTCTCCAGCTTCTAGCAAAGCTGCATTGGCATCTTTACCTTTGGCAACCGCTTCATTGGCAAAATCTACAAGCAATACGGCATTTTTACCGACCATCCCCATAAGGAGCATAAAGCCAATCATTACAAAAAGGCTAAAGTGCATATGTGTAAGATACAAAGCTACCATCACCCCAATAATACTAAGCGGAAGGGCTATCATAATGATAATAGGCTGAATGAGTGACTCATACAAAACTGCTAAAATAATAAACATTAAAATAATTGAAAGTCCCAAAGCCGCACCAAAAGCCTTGCCCGTTTTTTCCATCTCTTCGGCAAAGCCTGTAAACTTATAATGCACTCCCGGTGGCAATAGTTTTTCTATTCCCTCACGTGTATAATTAACTGCACCACCAAGATCCAGCCCAAATAGATCAGAGTAAACAGTGACCTGTCGTTGTCTGTTATAGTGATAAATTGAAGCTAAAGATTTTGAGTGGGTAAAGTTTACAAGCCCATCAAGATAGACTAGCTCACCGTTTTTTGCACGAAGCTGTATCTTTTTAAGATCATCTATACTGATGCGATTTTTATCAGGCAATCGTAATGTGATTTTATACTGTTTCCCATGTTGTTCAAAATAGGAGATCTCCAAGTCACTTGAAAAAGCGATAGAAACAGCCTTTGCAATTTGTGATGCGCTTATGCCCATTCTATTGGCATTTTCACGGATAATGTTGATGTCAATCTGTGGTTTTCCCTCATCAAGGTTAGAGTCAATATCAACAAAGCCTTTTTTCTTCGCAAGATACTCCATAAGGTTTTTTCTTGCAACTGCCAAATCATCAAATGAATCCGATGTTAGCACTATCTGATACGGCACAGTTACACCGGCCCCTTTAATGTTTGGAATGGCTGCAGCGGTTATAAAAAACTTATCGGAGAATTTTTTGAGTTTATCACGAAAAGCTTGGATAATCTCTTCTTGATTTTTTGCTCTTTTGTCTTTTGGTGTGAGTTTTACATAGATAAGTGTTTTGTTTTTCTCTTTTACACTGTTATAACCGACACTCAGTGTTGTAAAGAGTACATTTTTATCTGCTCGCACCATATTTTCTACCTCTTTGGACTCTCTTATCATCTCATCTAAACTTATACCTGCGTGAGCTCGCAGTTTTATCTCAAACTCTGCTTTATCCTCTTTGGGAATAAAATCCATACCGATTTTTGGAAAAAGTGACAAAGAAGCAACAAAAGCAACAAGAACAAAAACAAGTGTTAAAACTTTAAAACGAAGTACAAACTTCAATGTTGCAGCATAGATTTTGTCTAAAAGTACAAAGATAGGCTCTGTAAGATTATAAAACTTGCTTTCCCCTTTATGGAGTACCCTTGCGCTCAAACTTGGCATAAAACTCATAGCAACAGTGTAAGAGATAATAACAGCAAAACCAACCGTCATCGCAAAACTCTCAAAAAACTTCCCAACAATACCACTCATATGTGCAACAGGCAAAAATACGGCAAGAAGCATAGCCGAGATCGCCAAAATAGCAAACGCCATCTCTTTAACACCATACAATGCCGCTTCAAACTTACCCATGCCCGCTTCCATCTTTTTGTAGATATTCTCTAACACAACGATAGCATCATCGATGATAATACCAATGGCAAGAGTAAGCCCGATAAGTGTCATTTTATTGAGATCAAATCCCATAAGATTCATCAGTGCAATCGTTCCAAAGATTGATATAGGAATAGAGAGTGCAGAAACCAAAGTGATAGTAAAGTTTCTTAAAAATCCAAAGATAATAACAACTGCCAAAAATGCACCATAAATCAAATCAAATTTTACATCTTCAAGTGAATGAATAATAAAAGGAGTTGTATCTTGCAGGGTTGCTACACCATACTTTTTGCCTGCCATTTTTTTCAACTGCGGCACAGTTGCTTTGACACGGTTGACTATATCAATGGTATTTGTTCCTGAGATTTTTTGTACTTCAAGCATAACACCGGGTGTACCGTTGTATGATGAGTAGCTTTTTGCATCACTTAGATCATCTACAACCTTTGCTACATCTTTTAGCCTTAAATCATCTTTGATAATGATGTTTTGTAGTTGCTCTACACTCAAAGCATCTGCTTTTGTTTTTAAGATAATCTCTTTTGTTTTTGTTATAAGTTTTCCGCCACCGATTTTGACATTTTCGCGTGCTACTATGTCGTTTAGCTCTTTAATGGTAATACCGAATTTATTAAGTTTATAGATATCTGGAAATATTTTTATCTCTCTGTCTTTATATCCTATAATGTTAATAGCACCGACACCATTAATCTTTTGTAAAGCTGGTTTTACCTTCTCATCGGCAAAAACCATAAGATTTTGTAGCGTATCTTTCTTAGCTGTTAAAAAGACATTGATTACAGGCGCGCCACCAATGTCAAGCTTGCTCACAAGTGGCGTTTCGGCATCTTTTGGCAATAGTACGGCTGAGACTTTATCGCGTACATCATTGGTTGCTTCGTTTATATCTCTTTCTAAAAAGAACTTCACAATTACAACAGAAACACCGTCACTGCTTGTGGATGTTATACTGTCAACCCCGCCTATACGTGAGATCGCCTCTTCTATCTTCTCTGTCACTTGTGACTCTATGGTGTCTGCTTCTACACCTGGATAAATAGTCTTTACAGTTACCATTGGAAAATCAACATTTGGAAAAAGAGCCGAAGGCATACTTTTAAAGCTCATATAGCCAAATATCACCAAGGTAAAGACATACATCAGTGTGGCTATGGGTCTGTTGATTGCTAACTTATACATACTTATTTTCCATCAACCATGATCATGCCATCGCCAAAAAGCCCAACAGTAAAATCTTTCGCTTTGACTTCTGCTTTTATTTTTCTGTTGTTAAAATTGGCATAAGGATAGATTTTTGAGATAACACCTTTGTAGGTTTTATCATCGCCATCTACTTTATACTCAAATGTCTGTCCCACCTTGACAATACTATGATACTTTTGATCAAACTCTAAGATGAGTTTTCTTGCATGAAGGCTTTGGATTTTAAAAACGGTTTTAAGCATCATACCACTCACGGCATCACCAACTTCTATGGCTTTATCATAGATAATTCCATCAAAAGGAGCTTTTAAAATTGTTTTGTCATAGAGGGCTTGTTGATAGGCCATGGAAGCTTTTGCATTTTCATAACCACTAAGCACTTTATCATACTTACTCGCATCGATAAGCTTTTTGATTTTTTCTTGTCTTTTTAGCTCACGTGAAGCAAATTTAAGAACAATCTGTGTCTTTTTGAGCATCGCTTTAATGTCACTGTTATCAAGTGATGCCAAAGTTTGGTTTTTACGCACTACCGAGCCAATATCAACATTGACTTTTTTTACAATTCCACTGGCTGTAAAAGCAAGGTTGGCACTTTTGGCCGCAGCCACATCAAATGTTGCGTAAATACTCTCTGCGTGAGAGAGGCTTATCAATGTCAGTAAAATTAGAAATATCTTTTTCATTGTATAAAATCTTCTATATTTTTGTTGTTGTAGTAATAATAAAGGGCATAAGCAATCTCTAAATCATTGAGTGCTTTTTTATATACTGCTTGCGCTTGTGTTTTGGATGAGAGGGCATCCAGATAGACAACATTATCTACAACGCCTGCACTATATTTTTGGGTGATGGTTTTAAGCGCACTTTTTGCCGCTTTTAGAGCACTTTTTGAACTTTTTATATTAAGCTTTGCTGTATGAATTCTATCAAGAGATAGCTCAAGTTGCATCTGTTGTTCTTTTGATTTGTAGATGATTTGTTGATTGAGTGCATCTGCTTGAAGCTTTATGGCCTCTTTTTGTTCTTTAATCGTTCCAAAGTCAAAGAGTCTCAAACCAATAGTAGCCATAATCTCATTTTGATTATCAAGCAGTGGTATAGGACGACCTGCCATAGTTGGTTTGTCTTCATACTCATAAACAGAATAGGTGTCTTCTATATGAATAGTCGGATAGTAGTAACTGTCAATTGTTTCGCTTAGATTTAAAAGAGCAGTTTTACTGTACTTGAGTGCTTGAATACTGTCAAGTTCCTCTTGATCCTGTTGCACTGTTTTTTTGAATATAGAATCTTCTAAAGAGGCTATCCTTTTACCTACTTTTATCTCTAAAGATTTTTTGACTGCTTTGATTTGAAATTTTATAGATTCGATCGCATAAATAGTGCTGTCATAGGCAGACTGCAGTCTATCGACATCATCACTTGTTGCAAGTTCGGCTTCATAAAAGTGTTTGACTCTCTCAAGTTGCGCTTTTACGGCACGGGAAGCTTCCTCTTGAGCTTGGAGTCTTGCCTGAAGTGTTTTAAGATTGTAATAATCTTGCGTAATTGTAAGTAAAATCGATTTTTGTGTATCTTTAGAGCTAAACAGGGCTGACTTATGCTCATTTGCTTTTTGTTTTTTTGTATAAGATTTTTTTCCGCCGTCATATACGTCAAAAGCAACTTTGGCATTTGCTCCATAGACAGTTCCCGGTTGAAAAGGACTTGCATCATCATCTCTTTTATAAAAACCGCTTACATCCAGAGTAGGGTAGTAGTTGTCTTTTGCACTTTCAAGCTCTTTTTCTTTTGCGTGAGCCGAAATTTTAGAAGCATTGACAAGATTATTGTTCTGTTTTGCAAACTCCAAAAGTGAACGTAAATCATCACCCAGTAAAAGTGCCGGTACAATGCCAAGCAGTAGTAATTTTTTCATTATCTCTCCTCCATTAAATCAAATAACATATCTATCTGATTATCTATTTTTTGTTGTAAATTTTGTATAGCCGTCGTTGTAACACTCATAATAAAAACACCCTGTGCAAAGGCAAATATTCCCATGATAAGATCTTTGATCTCAGGTTTTAACTCTTTTTTTTCTATTCCATCTTGAATGATTGTCTCCATCCATTTTTCATAAAAGAAGTAGCATTGTGTTTGGAATGAAAGCATATGTTCATCAGGATTATTAAGTGAGATCGCCGTAAATTGTTTATATATCTCACGCAACTCTCTATCTTCATCAATATAAAAAAAGCCAAAGAAGCTTTTGACTTTCTCTCTGGTTGATGTAAGTTTATTGATTTGTGCCTCTTTTTGCTCATTATGCTCTTGCATCAAAATCTCAACTAATTCAAAAACAAGCTCATCTTTGTTTTTAAAGTATTCATAGACAGTACCCTTACCAATACCTGCAGTTTTTGCAATTTGAGCAATTGTTATATTGCTAATACCTTTATTGAGTATCAATGCTTTTGTCGCTAATGCAATATCTTTTTTCTTTTGCTCTTTATCAACTATTATTGCCAATGCAGACTCCTTCACTTTTTCTTTGACTGACCGTCGTTCAATTATTATAATAATTATACTGCTATAAGAATTACTTGTCAAGAAGGCTGATTAATAAGTACCTATATGTCAGGTACTTATTAAAAAATTATTCTGTTGGAAACTCTTTGTCAAGTTGTTCAAGTGCCTGTTTTGACTGAAATTGTTGCCAGAGCGCATTGTCATTTTTAAAGCTTGTTTTGACAGCTTTTTTAACTTCTTTGTTCACATTCTCTTTTGGAACAGTTACTAACATATAGATTGCTCCTGAAGGTGCTTGCCACATATCAATAGCTTTAGAGTTTTTTAGATCAACTTTAGCTAGCTGTTTTGTTACAGCTGTTGTTACTTTGTCCACTGTTTCCGCTGAACCGTTTCCTGTTGCACGGGTAAATCCTTCAACTTTATCTTTTACCTGTGATTGGATTTGTTGTGCCAAATCAGATCGACCGTTCATCAGTGCAACACGTCGCATATGTGCAATACCTGCAGCTGATTTATCTGCTACTCCAACACCGGCATAGTATCCATCGACATCTGGAATACAGGTCCAACGTGGTGCTTCAACGCCTTCTTGCATACATTTAAAAGTTGGGTTATATGCTTTTTGTTCTGGTGGTGTTGGCTCTTTTTCTCCACATCCGTTTAAAGCTGCTAAGGCAATAACGATTATTGTGGCATTTTTTAAAATTTTGTTCATCAATCTTCCTTCTAACAAATATATGTTGTAGTATACTAATATAAAACTTTATCAATAATTATGAATACTGATTAAAAACAGAAAAAAGGAAGTAAGGTGGACAAATACTATTATGGATATGAGGAGTTTAGAGAAGATACCAGAGTACTAAAGAGTAAAGTGCTTGGATTTGATGCTGAAGCTATAGTTGCAATAGCTCGTGGAGGGTATGCTGTGGCACAGGCACTTGCAGAGGGTTTGGATATTCGTAATCTGCAGAGTATTCGCACGGAGCTTTATGATGATGATCGTAAACGTGAAAATATTACGATTTTAGGAACATGCACTTTTGAAAATATTAAAAAAGTACTGGTTGTAGATGATATAGCAGATTCAGGAGAGACTTTGGCGCATGTTATGGAGTATTTTCAAAATAACTATCCTGATGTAGAATTTCAATCTGCAACACTTTTTTATAAAAAGAGTTCTGTTTATGAACCGACATACTGGGTGCAAGAGGCAAATGTATGGATAGACTTTTTTTGGGAAAGAGATTTTCTTTAGTGTGCATCAAATCCATTATGTGGTTTTGTAAGATCTGTTTCATAGATATAAGCTGCGATCTCTTCTAAAACATCTTTTTCATAAGCGAGTTGAGGCATAAGTTCATGTTTTTCAATAGCATCTTGCATAATGGATCGCTCTTTGGATGGATGGTGAACCCATGCTGAGAGGTATTGTACAAAATCTTTTTTATCAGGAAATGCCTGAAGATAGCGTTTACGTACTTCCATCATAGAAGGGGCAGACTTTTCAATAGTCTCATAGTGACAAGTCACACAGTTTCCATGAAATAAAAGCCCACCCATATCATCTGCAAAAGCAAAGTTACAAAGCAGTAAAAACAGAAAAGTGTTTCGTTTCATTTTCTATTCTCGTGCTTTTTTAATCATCTCATATGCCTGATTGATCTCTTGTGTTTTTGCAGTTGCTTCTTGAATATACTCTTCACTTTTTCCTTGTGACTTGATAATATCAGGGTGATATTGTCGTACAAGTTTACGGTATGCTTTTTTAATTGTTTGCATATCATCTTGAGCTGATACACCAAGGAGTTTATAGGCATCATCAAGAGTATATTTTGGTGTGGCATTTTGCATCATTTTCTCAAACTGCTCAAAGATCGTATGATAGGTATTTGGATCAAACTGCATCGCTTCTGCAATAGTTGCTAAGATATCTTCTTCACTTTTTGTAACTTCTCCGTCTGCAAAAGCGAGTTGAATTAAAAACTGCATAAATTGTTGCTGCATTGCTTTGGAGCGTTTTGTTGCGTGAGAGAGAGCATGTGCCAAATGTTCTATATTGTCTGTACGATCTTTTTCTTCATTAAAAATATCTTTAAGTATCTCTTTTGTTTTGTGTGGATCAGGAAAAACAGAAGAGATGTCATCCAACATATTGGAGATAAGTTCGGCTTCAAGTGCATCAACCCTTCCATCTGCTTTGGCAACTTTTGCACATAGACCTACAAAGAGTCCAAGTTCACTGCGTTTGAGTGCATCGTGAGAGAGAGTAAAATCTTTAAATGCCTCTTTTGAGTATTTTTCATATTTTGAGTAACTTTTAAATACATAGTAAAAAACAGCACCTAACAGAGCGAAGAGAATAATATTTCCCATAAAAATCCTTCAATATTTTTATGAAATTATAACTTTTAGAGGTTAATAAGTAGCTATCCAAAAAGAATACCAACTATCAGAAGCTCAAAAAAGTGACTAATGCAAGGCAAAAACTTGTAGGAGCTATTGGTAGCTTCAAGAGTTTTTAACGAAGTCAGTAGTTGCTTTTTTGAGTTTCCCTACGGGCGATAAGAAAACAGTCCTATTGTGTCGTTAGATTTTTTTAAATTAACCAGTTAGTTCTTCAAAAATCTGCCTATCACTAGAACTGTTTTCTTATCGCTGATAATTGGTATTCTTTTTGGATAGCTACTTAGCTTGCTATAATTGCACTTATGAAACATTTTACAAAT
>JAMOSE010000126.1 GCA_027063215.1 Sulfurimonas sp.
TCAATATCACGTCCTGTTTCATAATACTCAAATGCTTTATCTAAAATAAACTCTACAGCTTTACGGCGTTCATTTTTATCTAAATCCATTTTTAAATTATCAAGTCCGCGTCCAGAATAAACAAGGTGTGAAACATATATTTTTGGAATATTGTGTTTCTCTGCAAGATCAAAAATATACTCTAAAGAACCGATAGTATCCTTTGTCATTGTAAAACGAATACCAACTTTTGCACCGCTTTCATTTGCAAGGAGAACGGCTTTGAGTGTCTCTTTAAACGCACCTTTGAGACCACGGAAGTAATCATGTGTAGGTTCGTCTCCATCAATACTAACACCTACATAGTTAAAAGTTTCAGTAATTTTTTTGATATTAGATTTTGTGAAGTAGAGACCGTTACTAGAAAGGTATGTAATAATACCGTGCTCTTTACAAAAGTCTGCAATTTCAAAGAGATCTTTACGAGTAAGGGGTTCTCCCCCTGAAAAAATGATAAATTTGACACCATTTTCTTTCATCTCTAGGATGGTTTTTTTAATCTGTTCAGTCGTAAGTGTATCTACTTCATCAAGTGTTGATTTTGAGTAACAGTGTAAACACGAGAGGTTACAGCGGTTTGTAAAGTTCCAGATAGCAATGCTGCCATCTAAGATTCTTTCTTTTTTCTCTTCTACAACAGAAGCGATAAGATTGGAGAGTCGAAACATTATTTTTTTCCTTTAAATGAAAGAATATAGTTACTAATTAAGTCTAACTCTTTTGCATTGAGATGCAGTTGTGTCATAACTGTTCTTTTATAACCAAATGCTTTATACATAGATTTTGGAGAAGCAATATAGGCTTCTATTTCTGCTTTTGTTCTTTTTTTGGCTATTTCACTAAAGGGAGGACCAAAGGCCATTGCCGTTTGATGATGGCATCCCCAACAGTAAGTTTGAAATACTTTTTTCCCTGTGAGTTTTGGCTCATTTGCAAAGAGCGTAAGTGACGTTATTAAAATTAAAAAAGCTAGTTTTTTCATTGTTGATCTTTTGATTTGATATAAACATTATTCTAGCAAAATAAAACTTGCAAGAGAACAATATTTATCAACTTTTTGAAAATTATTTAACTTTGTAACTATACTTTTGCATTAATTGGGGTTTTACAAGGTTTGGATCATCTAATGTAATTACTTTTTGACAATTTGGTTTTGCCAAAATAAGATAAAGCGCTACAGTTATTTGATCTCCTTTTTGAATTTCTGGTGTTTTATATGTGAGTACTTTTGTCTCTTTGGCTTTTAAATTATTGACGAATCCTCGTTTTGTTGCAAAAGATGGGATAATTACTTCTTTATTATTTGCATCTAAAAACTCGATATGAAATGCACCTTGTTTATCTTCAAGCGGAGAGTTTTTATAGTTTCTCCAAATTGTTTTACCATTTCGTATAATTTTAATTTCTAGGTATTTGAGTCGTGCTGCTTGAATAATAAGTGGATGTGGCATTTTATTTTCAATAGTGATGAAAAGTTTATTTTTTTCTGTTTTTACAGCAAGCCCAACAGCTTTTCTCATCATATCAAGACTATGAATACCGGCAAAGGTATGAGAATGGTGTTCTAATCTTCCTCTTTTATTGTTTTTTTCTGCACCACCTGAGATAAGAGGCATATGGCATTTAATACACTCTGTTGAGCCTTGATTCTCTTTTATAGCTTGAAAAATAAGGACATCATTTTTATTTCTTTTATGCGAATGACATCCGATACAGACATTTTTCTTATAAATAGGATTGTTTAGCATTGCATGCTTATCACTGTCATCTGGATTTTCTAAAGAACCATACATATTTGGTTTGTAACCTTCTGCTTGTTTTGCTTTTATATTTATATTGTATTCATGTGATTTTTTAACATAGGCAATTTGATGGCAATATACGCAACTTATCGCATCGCGTTCTTCTTCATAATTGTCATGTGGTCTCTCTTTGCCGCTAATGAGTTCTTTTAAATTTTGTGCACCTGGCATATGGCATACGGCACAATCATATGTTTTAGTACTTGCTTTATCCGCCACTTTTCTATGCAATTCATCGTTAAAATAAGTTTTTGAATGATATGAACTTTGATATTCATAATAGATGTCTTCATGACACTCTTTACATGATTTATTTGTTAAATATTTTGCAGACAAAAGTGGTGGTAAAATAATAAGTGTAAAAAATAAAAATAATTTCATAATCTCTCTTTGTGAGTTTAGATAGAAAAAAATTCTCCCCGAGTGGGGGAGAGAAGCAATTATGCTCCAGGAATAGTTTGTCTATGTTCAATAGAGTAAGTAAAAGTTGGAGTTGTTAAACCTTTGATGTATTTAACAAATTTACCAGTTTTTGCTTCATAGATACCGATACGACCAGCATTCCATTCTGATACCATTGTCCAGTGACCATGGTTTGCAGGTTCAGCATGTAAGATACGAGGTATTACAACATGACCTTTTTTATCTTTAACAGTTGGTACTTTCCATTTGTAAAGTATTTTGTGTGTTACAGGATCAGTAATTGTTCCTCTTTTTGTTCCTACTGTTAGAATTCTATCTGTTTCTAGTGTTTGTTTGTTAATTAAATAGATTTTATTCCAATTCGCAGAACCACCAAGTACACAATCAGACCAGATAAACGGAGTATGCTCACTTGTACCAACGAATAGACCACCACCGGCAGTTCTAACGTGTGCTACAACATCCCAGTTGCTATCCCAAATAACAACATCACCAACATTCATACTGTTTGTTGCATAAAGTTGACCATATCTGTCATTATACCAAGATGAACCTTGACCTGGGTGTGGCTTGCTTCCTGGACCAGTGTAAACTTTAGCAACTAAAGATTTAGTTTTAAAGTCAACTACACCCATTACATCAGAACCTTGAGATGCTTGCATTAAGTAACGACCAATCTCTTTACCTTCATTTTCAAAACCATCATGTAAGATTTTACCAATGTTTGGAATATCACCAACAATTGGGAAGTTTGGTTTAGAATAATCTATAATATATACATGACCTGCATCTTTAAGTGCGAATGCAATGTATGGACCATATGGAGTATCATAAATACCAGCAACACGAGATGAACCAATGTTTCCGTCCATATCAATTACACTTGAAGTTGGATACACTTTAAGTGGTTCAAGTGTCATAGCATCCATAAGAATTGCTCCACCTGGAACATAGTTACCAGCCATAAGGTATTTACCATCTGGAGATACTGCTAGACCACGAGAATCAGAACCAACTTGTACCTGTGCAATTTTTTGTTGCCCTTTTGAAGCAAGGTCAAACATTGTAACTAACCCTGAACGAGAGATAGAGTATGCATAACGAGGTTGTCTTTTGTTTGTTACAGTAACATGCACTGCAAAACCAGCTGGATGTTTAGAAAGTACTTTACCACTTGTTCCATCAACGAATGCAACGCGCTCAGCATCACGCTCTGTAACAAAACAAATGTCTGTAACATGTTTTACATCTACAGCATGAGGATATTTCTTCATCAATGCCATTCTGTCATTTAGTTTTTTCCAACCATTTTTTACATTTTCTAAAGTAAGAACTGCCATTTTCTTACCTTTAAAATGTTGAAGGTAATCAACCATTTTTTGAGCATCTGTTTTATCCATTTTACTTGCAAATGGAGGCATCGCTGTACCTGGACGACCATTAAGAATAGTTTCTGCTAACATTCCAGCATTTTTCTTTGCTATTTGCGTAGGACGTAAATCCGCTCCAACACCACCCTCATGGTTTGGTCCGTGACATCCTTGACACTCTTTTTCAAACATTTTTTCGACATTCATATTTGATGTGCCTGCAAATAAGCCTGAACTTACAACTGCTAAAGCTGCAACTGACATAACTAATTTATTTAATCTCATTTTATTTCTCCTTTGTAAGACTATTGAAGATTAGGCATGGCCCCAATGGAGCCAGCACTCACTATACTTTTCGTTTTCTAAACGCTTTTTTTGTAAAGTAAATCCAGATTCATGGAAGTACAATCACCACGTAAAGAAAAATCGTTACCGTTTAAGAACCCTTGTTGCGCTAACTAAAAAAACTTACCACAACATTTTATTTCCGGTTTAAGTAGTTTTACTTTCACTGCTGTATATACATAAACTCCTCCACAAACTAACATAAGTTGTAGATGACACAATAAAAAATCATTTAATGCTATCCCTTCTCGAATAACTAATAGATCAATATTGCATGTTTTCTTAAACTTTTGCTAGATTTTAGAATCATATGTAGTGTATAAAGTTTTAGCTTTAAATATCTTGATTTAAATCAATTATTATCTAGAAGTAATGGAATTTAGTTAATTTTTTTTTTAAGTGTTACTTTATAGATGCTTTTTTATTTTGTTTTTCTGTACAATTTTTAACTTGATCATAAATAAATATAACATGTAGGAGAGAGTTTAAAATAGATGTTTGATAAAGAAAGTCTTATGCTGAAAGATATTGTTTGATTTCTTGAATAAGTGTTTCAAGTTTTTCTTTAAAATCAAATAGAAGTTTTGAGTGTTGATTATTATTTTTAAGTGCATTTTTTAAGTTTAAAGTACTTTTATTGAGATTTAGTGCGCCGATATTTGCTGCTACACCACTAATATCTAAGAGAAGTTTATCTACTGTGTTCATATCATTTTGTTTTAAAAGCTTTTCAATTGTCTTATATATATGAGAATAGCTCTCGAGAAATTCATGTAAAATTTCGTTATAAAATATAATATCATTTCCTGATATTTCTAAACCTTTATCAATGAGTAATTCATCAAAAGTCTCTTTCTTCTCTTGTTTTGTGGGATTTGTTGGAAGAATATATGTATAGAAAATATCATATAAAGAATCTATTCTTAATGGTTTTTCAAGATGCTCTTCCATTCCTGCTTTATACATTTTTTTAATATCATCTGCCGCAGTATCTCCACTCAGTGCAATAATAACAATATGATTATAATTTGGATTTGAACGTATTTTTTGTGTTGCTTCAAAACCATCCATTCGTGGCATATGTGCATCCATAAGAATAAGCTT
>JAMOSE010000127.1 GCA_027063215.1 Sulfurimonas sp.
CATAATTTCTCTTTTTTATAAAATATTGCTCAATCATACAGTATAAAAAATTAAAGCTAAATCAAATTTGCTGTATAATTGGCTTAAAAAGGCTTATATTTGCAAAATATTCCACATGTTCCGGTTTTATACAGAGAAGTTATAGAAACTTTTGAAAATATAAAATCAGGAGTAGTCATTGACTGTACGATGGGTTATGGTGGACACGCATCAATGATATTGGATGCAAATCCAAATATTCGACTTATTGCTATTGATCAGGATCAAACAGCGATAGATTTTTCAACAAAACGGCTTGAGAAATATGGTAAGAGAGTAGAGATCCGAAAAGGGCGTTTTTCTCATGTTATTAAAGATATACTCAGTGATATTGATCCAAAAGAGATAAAAGGTCTTTTGGCAGATATCGGAGTCTCTTCTTTACAGTTGGATCAAAAAGAGAGAGGTTTTTCTTATGAGAGCGATAATCTTGACATGCGAATGGATAAAGAAGCACAAATAAGTGCATCAGATGTTGTGAATAACTACTCTCAACATGAGTTAGAGAAAATTTTACTTGAATATGGTGAGTTAAGAAACTATAAAAAACTAGCATCAGAGATTGTTAAAAACCGTCCTTTTCGTTCTGCAAAGGAGTTGGGAGAGCAATTGAAGCCTTTTTTGCCAAAAGGGAAGAAAATTCATCCGGCTACACTGCTTATGCAGGCCATTCGTATTGAAGTGAATGATGAACTTGGTGAATTAAAATCTTTATTGCAAAGTATTGAAGATGCTAAAATTCCAAATGCAAAAATTGCTATCATCTCTTTTCACTCTTTAGAAGATAGAATTGTAAAAAAAACATTTGCACAATGGGCAAAATCCTGTATCTGTCCAGCAGAAGCTATGCGTTGCACGTGTGGAAATAATCATCAACTAGGAAAGATTCTTACTAAAAAACCGATTATGGCACAAAAAGATGAGTTACAGGAAAATGTGCGCAGTCGTAGTGCAAAGATGCGAATATTTGAAACAAAAATATAAGTAGGAGAGAAGTGTGAGTGATAAGCATGAGCTTTTAGATGAAGTAGATATATATATCAATCATAAAAAGAAGTTAGATTTTAATTATTTTTTATATATTATACTTACATTATTGTTTATCGCTATGTTCGCTTTCCCTAAGATATATATTACTGAACAGATCTACTATAAAAGTCGAGAGATTGAAAAATTGAAAATTGAGTATGAAACACTCAAAGAAGAAAATAAACTTATCAGTGCTTCTGTCGAGTCAATAAAATACAAAAATCAAATACTTGATACACTTTTTTAATCATTTAAGGAACAGCATTGATTCGTAAATTTATAGAATTTGCAATAGAAAAACCACTACTTAACCATATTCTTTTAATCTTTATCTTTATGCTTTCTATTTTTGCGTATATAAACATTCCAAAAGAGATTTTTCCTCCTATGAATATGGATAAGATCACTATTAAAGGAGGATATGCCGGAACATCTGCAGATATACTTGATAAAATGGCAGTTCAGAGCATAGAAGATGATCTACAAAATATTGATGCACTGGAGGAGATAAAAAGCAGTATTAAAAATGGTTCTTTTATTATCAGTGCAGAGATTAAAAGTGGTTCTGACAATATTATAGTACTCAATGATGTTAAAGATGTTGTAAGCAGTGTGAAAAAAGATCTGCCTGCAGATATGAATGAACCTGTTGCAAAAATCAAGACTCATGCATTTCCGCTTGTTTTGATTGCACTCTCAGGAGATGTTTCAAAAGAAGAACTTTTAGAACGTGCAGATGAACTTAAAAGTGAACTCTCAAAATTGAAAGAATTAAGTGATATTACTATTCGTGGAGATGCAGAAGAAGAACTTGATATTAGTCTTAATTATCAAAAGATAAAAGCATATGGTTTACGTTCAACTCAAATAGTTTCTGCAATTAGTAATCTTAGTTCAATATTTCCAATAGGAACTGTTAAACAAAAAGCACATCATCTTTATATATCTACATATAACGGTGAGAAAACCAAAAAGAAAATTGCGGATACTATAATCCATGTCGGTGGTGTTAAAATTCGTATAGGTGATATTGCGGATGTTGCTTTTAAGTTGAGTGATGAAGCTGAACTTTCACATTATAACGGTGTAAGAAATGTTTCTATAAATGTAACAAAAAGTAAAAATGGAAATGCTATAGAACTGGTAAAAAAGATAAGAGAACTTTTACAAGATCAAAAGCAAAAACATCCAAATTTAAATTTTAATATCTATACAGATACTTCCATTTGGATTAAAAATCGCCTGAATGTAGTCTTTTCAAATATCGTTTTTGGTTTGATGCTTGTTTTTTTGGCAATGCTTATATTTATAAATCGTGGTATAGCTTTTGTTGTAGCTCTTGGTATACCTGTAAGTTTTATGATCGGTTTGATCGTTACAGAAATACTCGGAGATTCTCTTAATATGCTCTCTCTTTTGGGGGCATTGATCGCTTTGGGAATGCTTGTTGATGAAGCAATAGTAGTTGCGGAAAATATCTATAGACATTTAGAAGAGGGAATGGAGCGAAAAGAAGCAGTTATTCAAGGTGCAACAGAGATGTTTCCTGCCGTATTGACAGCAACATTGACAACTGTTTTTGCATTTTTACCGATGTTGTTAATGACTGGAAATATGGGGATGTTTATAAAAATTATTCCTATTATGATTACCGTACTGCTTCTTTCTTCTCTTTTTGAAGCATTTTATTTTTTACCTTTACATGCACATGACTTTTTAAAAGTTTCTAAAGAGGGAAGTTTTACAAAACATTTTTGGAAAAAAATGTATGCATGGTATAGTAAAGGTTTGCATTTCTTTTTTAAACGTAAACTTATTTCTTTGTTGCTTATAATCACTGTTATTCTTGGTTTTGAATTTATTATGTTAAAACATTCAAAATTTCAACTTTTTCCAGATTTTGACAATACGCAGATATATATTTACGGAAAAGTAAATATTAATAATGAACTTAAAGATACAGAGAAAGTTGTATCAAAATTAGAAAAACTGGTAATGAAGAACATTGATTCAAAAAATGTATCTTCAGTCACTTCTGTTATCGGCTTTAAAATGGATGCTAAAAATAGAGCGGAACTGGGTGAGAATATGTTTCACATTTTTGTTGATTTACATGAAAGGGCACCTGAAAACTTTTTTGATAAATATATAAGTCCTTATCTTTCAATAGAGTATGATGAAAAAATAAAAACAAGAGAATTTGATGCAAAAGAGATAGCAAAATCAATTAAAAAATCTTTAGAAGAGATCAGAAATTTTCAAGATCAAAAAGGAAAAAAACTTTTTGAAGAGTTAGTTGTAAAAGTTCCTGGTGCCGGTGTTATTGCACATGATGTAGAGATAGGTCTTAGTTCAAAAGATGGAGGAAATGTAGTTTCATACCTTAAAGAGCTAGAAGATAAACTTTCTACTATTGAAGGTGTTTACAATATCTCAGATGATGTAATATTGGGAGAAAAAGAGTTAAAACTCAGAGTAAATAAATATGGTCAAGAATTAGGCTTTAATGAAGGTATGGTTTCTAATATTTTACGAGCATATTATCTTAAAGGTGAATATGGAAAGCTTTTTAATAGTAAGGGATTAATAAGAATTAAAATAGAGAGTAAGTTAAATAAACATATAGATTCTCTTAATACTCTTGAGCTAGAGATACCAAATACAAATCAGTATGTTCGTTTAAAAGATATATGTGAATTTAACTATAAACAGAGTTATGTAACATTAAAAAAAGAAGATGGCAAGCGTATTTTAAGTTTATATGCTACTATAGATAAAAAAGTTATAACTTCTTCAGAAGTAATGGATAAAATTGAACCTTTGTTGCAAGAGTTTCGAAAAAAAGATTTGATTGTTGAGATCAAGGGAGAAGAGAAAGAGAATAATAAAAATAAAAAAGAGATGATGCAGTCAGGACTTATTGCAATCTTTTTAATCTTTATTACGCTTGTATGGCTTTTTGATTCTATAAAAAAATCACTGATAGTTATCAGCACTATACCTCTTGTTTTACTTGGTGTTCTTGTAGGTCATTCACTTATGGGTATAAATCTGACTATGCCAGGACTTATAGGAGTCATAGGACTAGCAGGTGTTGTTGTTAATGATGGATTGATTATGGTTGATTTTATAAAAAATGCCAAAGATACAGAAGAATTGATGAAACGTGCGCAGACTCGTTTACGTCCAATATTATTAACATCTTTAACTACAGTGCTTGGACTTTTAACATTGATATTTTTCGCTTCGGGACAAGCAAAGATACTCCAACCAATGGCTATTTCTCTTGGTTATGGAATAGCATGGGCAACAGTTTTAAATCTTTTATATGTTCCATTGCTTTATGCAGTCCTTTATAAGATAAAAACTCCAAAGTAAAGCAATTTCTAAGCAATAGATCTGTATAATTCTCACCTACTTAAAAAGTGGGTTCGTAGCTCAGTTGGTTAGAGCCCTCCGCTCATAACGGAGTGGTCCCGTGTTCGAGTCACGGCGAACCCACCACTT
>JAMOSE010000128.1 GCA_027063215.1 Sulfurimonas sp.
TCTTGTTTGGCATCAAATGCAACACCAACTGTATCAATCAATCCAACTGTTTTTGCCTGTGCTGCTGTAAAGATATGTGCGTTTGCATACGTATCTCTTTTTTTAATATCAAGTTTTCTTGCATTGGCTACATCTTGTGTAAACATATCATATGTTCCTTGAATAACCTTGTTAAGCTCTTTTACTTCATAAGGCTTCCATGCTCTGTCTGGTGTACCTATCTGTTTATATAAACCTGCTTTTACAACCTGACTTTTAATGCCTATTTTACTCATTATACCGCTGAGATCTGCTCCTTGCATAATAACACCGATACTTCCAACCATACTACCCGGATTAGCTATGATTTTATCTGCCCAGATACTTGCATAATAGCTACCGCTGGCCAGTGTTCCTTTTGCATAAACAACGACAGGCTTTTTCTCTTTGAGTCTTTTTATTGCATAGGCAATTTCAACAGATGGTGCAACAGCTCCACCCGGAGAGTCAACAACAAAGAGCACACCTTTGATTGTGTTGTTTTTTGCAGCTTTATTGATCTGTTCTACAACTTCACTTGAGTCCATAATTGGACCGGTAAGAGCAATTTTTTGGAGATTATTTTGAGATAATTCACCTTCAGTTGCCGGTGTAAAGAGAAGAATAAGCAACAAAATAAAGAGCATTGCTTTAAAATGGTTTTGAATGTAATCTATTGTCTGTGTAATTGGGGAGAAGAGTTTTTTCAGTAATTGCATAATTATATTGCTCCTTTTTCAAGTTTTCCATTAATGTAAACTTTTGAAATATTATATCTGTGTAGTATTAAGTGAACAGGTAACTCTTTCGTTGGTTCATTTTCAAGATCAATAACAAGCATATCTGCATTTTTTCCTTCTGCAATTTCTCCAGTGTTGAGTCCGAGTGCTTCGGCTGCATGAATGGTTACTCCATCTAAAAGAGCCTGTGCAAACTCTAAAAGCGGTTCTTGATCGTGCATAAAGAGTGATATTTTCATCTCTTCAAAGAGATCAAGTTCATAGTTTGAACTTAAACCGTCTGTTGCTACGATCCAGCGAATATTATTTTTGTTTAACTCTTGGATATTGAGTGTTGGATTTCCCAAGAGCCTGTTTGAAATTGGACAGTGTATAACTGTATGCCCATTTTTTGCAATAGTTGCTATTTCCCCTTTATTTGCATTGGTTACATGTGTAAGGAGTACATCCGTTCCTTCAAAATAATTTAAAAATTCTTCAGCACTTCCAACACTTTGACTTTGTGAAAGAAGATCCTCAAAAAACTTTTTAAAATCACCTTTACTTTCATCAAGCCACTCTCTTTCAGCGATACTCTCCATAAAATGGGCTGTTAGTTTTAGGTTTTCTTTTTTAGCTATCTCTACTGCTTTTTTTACCAAAACAGGATGTACAGAGTAGGGAGAGTGAATTGCAACAGCGGGGTAAAATCCTTCACGTTTGATCATTTTAGAAGCATTAAGTCGTGCAGTAAAATCTCCAAAAAGAGCATCTGCCATAGTGGCTTGAGATCCTATAAGTTCATTAAAAAAGACAACATTTTGTTTGGCATTGGCACAGGCTTCAAGATCCATTGCCTGTGAGCTGATAGCACCAAATGTTGTGATGCCGTTTGCAAGCATCTTTTCAATGGCTTCATTCATACATTCAATTCCACAGTCATTGATAAGATCTGCTCTGTTTTCAATAACACTGTAAAGCCAGTTAAGAAAATCACCATAGGTGAGTTCTGTTTTATTTTTGGAAAATTCTATATGTACATGGGCATTGATAAGACCTGGCATAAGTAAAGAGTGTTCTCTGAGTGTTGTAACTTTTGCATCGGGAAATGCATCAAGCAGATCATCAAAAGGTGCGATTTTCTCTATTTTTTTATCAAAAGCGACCGATAAATTTGTAACAACTTTATCACGTAATAATATATAGTGCGGTGTAATAATTTGCATAGTTCTTCTTTGTTTTTAAAAAGTATTATACAGTTTAAAAAATAATTTTAAGAGTTTAGTTTTTTTGCAACTCTATTTAATAATAGTTTAGGTAAAATAAATACCTAAAATAAAATTAATAAATTAAAAGGTTAAAAATGAAAATAGTAGTAATTCAAGGTCCAAACTTAAATATGCTTGGTGTTCGTGAACAAAATATTTATGGGCCGATGAAACTAGAGCAGATCCATGCACAAATGAAAGAAGTGGCAACACAAAATGGTGTTGAAATTGAATTTTTTCAGAGTAACCTAGAAGGTGAAATTGTAGATAAGATTCAAGAGTGTTATGGTGAAGCACAGGGAATTATTATCAATGCTGCTGCATATACACATACTTCAATTGCTATTCGTGATGCAATTTCTGCAGTAAGTATTCCTGCTATTGAAGTGCATATCAGTAATATTTACCGTCGTGAAGAGTTTCGTCAGAAAAATCTTATTGCCCCTGTATGTGCATCATCAGTGATAGGTTTTGGACCATTTGGTTATCATTTGGCAATGATGGGTATGCTTCAAATTATGAATGAAATTCATGCTGCTCAAGAGGCTCAAAAAGCACAACAAGCACAAGCATAATAAGAGCTCCGCATGTATATCTCTCGCAAAATAGGCAAAAATTTAAAAACTTTTACTAATTTGCATTTTCCTTTTTCTACCAAGTTGAGAACTTCATTACCCTATGAAGTAACCCTTGGTATAGGCGGTAATGTAGGAGATGTACGTCGCAGGTTTGAACATCTTTTTATTTATTTAAAAAGAGATAAAAGAGTATCACTGATACGAACTTCGTTGATTTTAAAAAATCCTCCTTTTGGGTATATACAACAGGATGATTTTTTTAACTCAATTATAGTTTTAAAAACAGCTATGCAACCGCAAGAATTTTTACGATATCTTCATAGAATAGAAAAAAAATTTGGCAGACGTAGAAGTTTTGCAAATGCACCAAGGACATTAGATTTGGATATATTATTTTTTGACAATCGTCATATAAAGACAGATGATTTAACTATTCCACATGTAGCTTGGCATAAGCGTGAGAGTGTTGTTATTCCACTTGCGGGAGTTAGAAAATGAAGATTTTAACTTTTACGGGGAAAACGCCTTCTGAAGCTCTTAAAAAAGCAAAAATGGAGATTGGTGATGAGGGAATGCTTATTGAGACGAAAGAGATTCAAAAGAAAGCACTTGGTCGAGAAGCACTCTATGAAATTGTTATTGGAATTGATGAAGAGTTAATTCCTGCAAGTTATAAACAAAAGCCACTCTCAAAACAGCAACCTTTAAAAAAAGAGTCTCAAGATGTTTTGTATGATATTTCTAATGCAGCCAGACAAATTTCTGAAATTAGTAAAGTAGTTGATGATCCGCTTAAAGAGTATATGGATCCTGTTCAAAAGCAGTCTATATCTTCATCTTCTCATCAGAATTTTGTTGAACCTAAAGAACTCAAAGAGATTAAGGCAGAAATTAATAAGCTTACAGATAAAGTTAAAATTATTCAAAATATGTTTTGGGACGAAAAAGCACCTGATCTTGAGCGTCAAATACCACCTGAATTTGCTGAGATTTATAGACTTGCTGCACAAAGTGGAATGAATAGAGAGCATCTTGATATGTTAATGCAGATAACATTAGAACATATGCCACTGAGAATGCGTGAAAATTCTGCAACAGTAAAACGTTATTTTCAAACGATATTACGTAAAATGGTTCCAATAAGACGTGAAACTCCTGTAATGCCCGGATCGAAAAAAGTTATGATGCTTGTTGGTCCTACTGGAGTAGGAAAAACTACTTCTATTGCAAAATTAGCAGCGCGGTACTCTTTTTTAATGGAAAAAAAATATAAAGTTGGTCTTGTTGTTTTAGATACATATAGAATAGGTGCAGTTGAGCAGTTAATGCAGTATGCTAGAATGATGAAACTTGGAATTGAAACAGTGGTGGATCCGCCTGAATTTACAACGGCTTTAGATTCATTAAAATATTGTGATTATATTCTTATAGATACTATGGGATCATCTCCATATGATAAAAACAAGATAGAGAAGATCTATGAGTGTTTAAATGCAAATAATACACAATATAATATTGATGTAGTACTTGTAATGCCAAGTTCTATAAAATATGAGGATCTTAAAGTTACTTATGAAAATTTTTCATCATTAGGAATTGATACATTGATGTTTACAAAATTAGATGAGACAATGGGATTTGGTAATATTTTTTCACTTGCATATGAGACAAAAAAACCGATTAGTTACTTTTCTGTTGGGCAGGAAGTTCCAGAAGATTTGGTTATAGCATCGAGTGATTTTTTGGTTGAGTGTTTATTACATGGATTTAACAGGAGTAAAGTATGATGGGTCATCAGGCAGAGAAGCTTGAAGAGCTTGTTGCTTCAAGCATAAAAGAAACTCCAAAAAAATCAAAAAAGACACGTTTTATTGCTATTACATCTGGTAAAGGTGGTGTTGGTAAAAGTACGATTAGTTCAAATCTTGCGTATGTCTTAGCTGAACGGGGTTTAAATGTTGGTATTTTTGATGCTGATATTGGACTGGCAAATTTAGATATTATGTTTAATGTAACGATTAAAAAAAATATTTTGCATGTTCTTAAAGGGGAGGCGAGTGTAAGTGATATTTTAATTCCTATTACACGGAATTTGATTTTAATTCCTGGTGAGAGTGGAGATGAAATACTTAAATATTCAGATAGAGCACTTTTTGAACGTTTTATGCAAGAAGCAAAAATTCTTGATAAGCTTGATGTGATGATTATTGATACCGGTGCGGGAATTGGTGAACATATTCAGATGTTTGTAGATGCTGCTGATGATGTTATCGTGGTTACTGTTCCTGATCCTGCAGCCATTACTGATGCATATGCAACTATTAAAACAATTGCAACAGTTCGAAATGATATCGGAATGATTATGAATCAGGTAAAGAGTGATAGAGAGGCAAAAGGTGTTTTTGAGAAAATTCAAAAAGTTGCTCGTGCAAATATCGAATCTGATTTGGAGTTAAGTCTCATTGGTAAAATTAATTCAGATATGAAAGTCTCTAATGCAGTAAAACAAAGAGCACTGTTTTGTTCACTTTATCCATCTTCTTCTCCAACACGGGATATGCAACAAATTGCAAATAATGTAGCTAGTAAGCTGGAACGTAATGTGCTAGTGACTTCAAATGAGAGTGGTTTATCAGGTCTTTTTAGAAGATTGATGGAACATTTTTAAACTTTCTTGGGGTAGTTGTATATGTTAGGTGAAAATTTTGTCTATTTTTTTACAGTATGGGGTTTTTTTGTAGGCATTATCTTTGGTGTACTTAAATCATTCGATGCTGAGGGGTTACTTACATACACTTTTTTGATTACAACATTTTTTTATTTGTTTTCACATATTATTATTGCACTCTACTATAAAACAATTACGGCAAAATCCTACAATTTCCCAAAAGAACAACATGAATTAGAATTAGATATATTTGTAAAAGAGATTAATAAAAGAGAAAAACTTATTGATTCTGCATGTAAATTAACTGATATTGCAATGAAAATGAACAGTGAAGATCAATCAGGACAAAAAGTATGAAAGCAAATGCTTATGTAGAAGATCTCAAACATAAAGAAGATGAACTTGCACTTGCTTATCTTCCTGCTGTAAAAGCAATGGCATTTCGCTTAAAAGAGAGGCTTCCTAGTTCTGTTGATTTTTCGGATCTCTCTGCCATAGGAACTGAAGAATTAATTAAGCTAGCAAGACGATATGATGAGAGTATTAATGATTCTTTTTGGGGGTATGCAAAAAAAAGAGTTTATGGAGCAATGCTGGATTATCTTAGAAGTTTGGATATCCTTTCTCGTGCAAGTCGAAAACTTGTTAAACAGATAGATTATGCTGTTGAGGAGTATAGACTTACACATGATGAAGAACCAAGCGATGAAGAATTGGCTAAAATTTTGGGTGAAAATATAGAAAAAGTTCATGATGCAAGAATTGCATCCAGTATCTATACTGTTATGCCTCTTCATGATCAACTTCAAATTGGAGATGAGGGTGCTGCTTTAGCACAGATTGAAAAGGATGAACTGGTTGAGGTTATCAAAAAAGTACTTTCAACATATAAAGAGCGTGAGCAGATGATAATTCAGCTATACTATTTTGAAGAGTTGACACTTAAAGAGATAAGCAGTATACTTAATATTACCGAATCGAGAATTTCTCAGATACATAAATCAGTTATTCAAAAAATCAAAGAGGGTATAGGAGCATAAGAGCATGGCAGATATACTTTCCCAAGAAGAGATTGATGCATTACTGGATGTTGTAGAAGATGAAGGTGATGATGTCCTTGAGAGTGCAGATGATAATCTGCTTCCTCAGAGACAAGTAACATTATATGATTTTAAAAGACCAAATAGGGTTTCAAAAGAGCAACTGCGTGCATTTCGTGGTGTGCATGATAAGATGGCACGTTCACTTGCATCCCAAATTTCATCAATTATGCGTTCTATTGTTGAGATTCAACTTCATTCAGTGGATCAGATGACATATGGTGAGTTTTTAATGTCTCTTCCAAATCCGACATCTTTTAATGTCTTTTCTATGAAACCATTAGAGGGAAGTGGTGTTATTGAGATTAATCCTTCCATTGCTTTTCCTATGTTAGATCGTCTTTTGGGTGGAAAAGGGGAACCTTTTGATGCAAGTCGAGAATTTTCAGATATTGAACTCTCTTTATTTGAAACAATCTTACGAGTTATGATGAGTACACTTAAAGAGGCATGGGGACCAGTTATGGAAGTTTATCCTACAATTGAGTCTAAAGAGTCATCTCCAAATGTTGTTCAGATTGTTGCACAAAATGAGATTGTAGTAATGGTTGTTATGGAGATTATTATTGGACACTCTTCAGGAATGATGAATATCTGTTATCCTGTAATTTCACTTGAACCTATTTTGCCAAAACTTGCTTCACGTGATTTGATGCTAAATGAAACAAGTTCGAAAAAAAGTAGAAATACAGAGCTTAAAGTTCTCCTTGGTGGTGCAAAAGTAAATATTGAAGCAAATTTAGGTGATGCAGATTTATCAATGGCTGATATTTTAGATTTAAAAGTCGGTGATGTATTGCGTCTTTCAAGTGCAGCTGATGATATTGTAACTGTTTCAGTTGATGGAAAAGAGAGGTTTCGAGGAGAGATAGGTCTGCGACGTTTTAGAAAATCTATTCAGATAATAGAAATTATAGATACAGAAAAAGATGCTGTTAAACGGGCATTAGAGAAATTAGAGAAACAGAGACATGAAAAAATATCTGGAGTTCGAGATATTATTTATGATGATGATAAATTATTAGAAGATAAGGACTTATAGATGAGTGATTTTATAAAACTGTTTGAAGAAGAGACTATTGGAACAATTGAAGCACTTGTCGGTGTTGCACCATCTTTAGAGCTGAGTGAGGAACAAGAATTAACTATAATTTCAAATATAGTACCTCCTATTGTTCTTGTAAAGATAAAAGTAAGTGGTGATATCGATGCAAATATTATGGTTGCACTTCCTCCAAATTTGGCAGCTTCTCTTTCTGATATGATGATGGGCGAAGAAGCAAGTGATAGAGATGATGTTAATGATGATGATATGGATGCTGCTAAAGAGATTATTTCAAATGTGTTTGGTGCTATCTCCAACACCCTTTCCGCACAAAAAGAGTTACCAATCCTCTCTTTTTCTATAGAAGGTATAGAACTCATTAAAGAGGATGATGAAGTGAGTCTTGAAAAATTTAGTCGAATGTATGTATATAAATTTTCACTTGATTCGATTAATTCTCTTTTAATGTTAATAATTGATGAAAAGCTTTATAATGCTTTGTATGGTTCATCTTCTGCAGTTCAAGAAGAGAGTCAATCTAATGATGGACTTGTATTACAAAATGACTGTGGTGATGATAATATTCATTTAAATAGTGAAGAGATGAAGAACATTGCTCTTATTATGGATGTAAAACTTCCTGTAAGAGTAAGAATAGGAAAAAAAAGAATGCTTTTAAAAGATGTGCTTAACATGGATATAGGTTCTGTAATAGAATTAAATCAACTTGCAAATGATCCTTTAGAAATTTTAGTAGATAATCATGTAATTGCACAGGGTGAAGTTGTTATTGTAGATGGAAACTTTGGTGTACAAATTACTACAATTGGAACAAAAAAAGAGCGTTTAAATCAACTTAAAGGCTAAAAACTGATGTCATTAAATAAAAATAAAGTCCTAGTTGGCATGAGCGGCGGTGTTGACTCTACCGTTGCTACTCTTCTTTTAAAAAATGAAGGCTATGAAGTAGAAGGCCTTTATATGAAACTTCACTCTAATCCCGGCTATCATGAAGTCCATTTAAAGCGTGCACAAAAAGCTGCAGAGTATGTTGGAGTAAAACTTCATGTATTAGATTTACAAAATGAATTTAATGAGAATGTATTTCACCCTTTTATAGAGACATATGCAAAAGGGGAAACTCCAAATCCATGTGCATTATGTAACAGAACTATGAAGTTTGGTGAAATGATTAGGTTTGCAGACTCTATTGGTGCATATTATCTTGCAACAGGCCATTATATAAAAACAGATGGAAGATTTTTCTATCAGGCAGAGGATGATACAAAAGATCAAAGCTACTTTCTCTTTTATGTAAATAAAGAGTATTTACCAAGGTTAAAATTTCCACTTGCTGAGAAACAAAAGAGTGATATTAAAGAGATTGCGGCATCATTAAAAGGCTTAGCATCTTTTGCATCTCAAAAAGAATCAACGGAAATATGTTTTGTTGATACTACCTATACAGATCTATTAAAAGAGTATGTTACTGTTGATAAAGTTGGCGAAGTATTAGATAAAGATGGCAATGTTGTAGGTGAACATAAAGGCTATATGCATTACACTATAGGAAAAAGAAGAGGCTTTAGTGTCAAAGGTGCACATGAACCACATTTTGTTACTAAAATTATTCCTGAAAAAAACCAGATTGTTGTTGGAAAACGAGATGAATTGGAATGCAATAGTGTTATCCTTAATAATTTAAATATGTTTATAGAAGAAATAGAGTTTAATGCAACAGTTAAACTAAGATATAGAACAAAAGCAGTTCCGTGTCATGTACTTATTAAAGAAGATAAAGCATATGTTACATTACATGAAAGTGTATTTGGTGTTGCCGTTGGACAAGCAGCTGTGTTTTATGAAGATGAAAAACTTCTAGGTGGTGGTTGGATAGTCTCTGCATAAGTAAAAATGTAAGTTTTTTATAAAATTTATATTTTTTTGCAATTTCCCCCAAACCTTAAGCTTCTTCTAAGCATATTCCCCCTATAATTCCCATCCACAAACAGAGAGACCTTGTTTAAAAGGTTGAGAGAGACTTCGAGTTGAAGTTTTTGAGA
>JAMOSE010000129.1 GCA_027063215.1 Sulfurimonas sp.
TAAAGTATAATTTTTGATGCAACCGCAAGCGCTGCAGACTCTGAGCGCAGTACCATTGGGGTGTCAAGCCGAAAAACCTCCTGCTTTTTTAAAAGTACACGCTCATTTTCTGAAAAACCACCTTCACAGCCTATAAGTACCGTTTCAAAATCGCTCTCACACTCCAAAGTCTTCTCAGTAAAATCAAATACTTTTGTATCTGGGTAGGCTGCAATAAAACTCTCAATACTTTTAAAAGTATCAAACTCCATAATTTCTGTACGTCCACACTGCTGATTCGATGCTTCTATAATGCGTCCATAGCGTTTAAAATCAGCTTTGAAGTTCTTCTGACTTCTCTCACAGTAAATAAAAGAGATCTTTCTCACGCCAATCTCATTGAGCGAAGCTAAAACCTTCTCGACCGATTTGCTATCTATAACACACCAGCCAATATGTAGCTCTTTTTTTGCTTTTACTTCCAAAATTTCACAACGCAACAGTTCAAGTTGCAGCTCACGCGGCTCTACTGCGACAACCTTATAAAGATGCAAGCTTTTTATATCTTTTTTATTCCGAAAGCCGAGCGTGTCCCCTACTGTGTGGCGACGAACCTTGACAAGATATTTAAAATTTTCACCTTTTATGCGCAGTCTGCTCTCTCCTGCATGCTCATCAAAGAGAAAAATCATCTTATACCAGCCACATCCATAGACTCATAAGAAAGACCAATACAAACTCAACTTGTAAGATCGTTCTTGCAAATGGTTTATAAACTGCAAAAGCGTGCTCTTTTTTATTACTGAGATATTTCAATGCTTTGAGACGCTTAGCTTCTAAAACAATTAAAATAATACCGAGTATAATCATGGCAATATTTTCTATTGTAAAGTCAAGATGCTTTGCCGCCATCATCACAATACCCGTAAAGAGCAGTGATCCAAGCACTGTTATCTCCAAAGGCATCCAATACAAAGAGTTTGCTCTTTTATACTTACTGAGATCTTTTGAAGAGATCAAAAGGAAAAGATTTAAAAAAATCATCACTAAAACTGCTACCGCACTCCAAGAGTGTAGGTCTAAACCCATATTATACATTTCATTCATAGCGAAATTATATTATAATATCTCAATTAAAAAAAGAGGTCGGCACATTATGGCAGTAACAATTGAAAAAGCACTCGAATTAATCTACACAAATATAAAAGCAAAAGCACTTAAAATCATCCCTATAGAGGAGGCTTTAGGCTCTATTCTTGCTCAAGATATAATAGCAACACATAATCTTCCACCCTATGATAATTCAGCGATGGATGGATATGCTGTTCGAATAGAAGACAGCGGAAAATGTGTTGAAGTAGGCTGTAGTATCTTTGCAGGAGATAATTTCCATGGAGAACTCTCCCATGGGAATGCTTACAAAATCATGACAGGAGCCCGCATTCCATTAGGAACACAATGCATTGTTCCCATTGAAGATACAACAGAGTGTGAAGATGGTGTTGTTTTACCAGACAATCTTACCATTTCAAAGCATATTCGCTTTGCAGGAGAAGATATCAAAAAAGATCAACCCCTGCTCAAAAGAGGACAAAGACTCGATGCACATCATATTACTCTGCTTGCATCACAAGGTATCAGTCATATTAAAGTCCATAAGAAACCGCGTATTGCTCTTTTTGCTTCAGGCAATGAGCTTAAGATGCATTTTGAGCAAGTTCAAGAGTATCAACTCTACAATACCAACACACCGACACTTCTTTCTCGTTCCAAAGAGCTTGGTTGTGAAGTCGAATTTATCGGCACGGCTGTTGATACGCTTGAGGATATCCATGCACATATTCAAAGTGCTCTAGATTGTGACATTATCATAACAAGTGGAGGAGTAAGTGTTGGAGATGCAGACTATACAAAAGAAGCTTTTGGTGCATTTGGGTATGAAATCCTTTTTGACAAAGTAGCTATCAAACCGGGAAAACCGACGACATTTGGAAAGATTGGAGACAAAGCTATTTTAAATCTACCTGGAAATCCTCTTGCCGCAGCTCTGAACTTTGAGCTTTTTGGACGTGCTATCATCTATGCTATGAGTGGTACACGTGAAAAATTTTTCCAGCCAATTCAGGCAAAAATGAAAAATGACTATAAACTACGTGCCGGCAGACGTGCTGTAACACCAGGCTATTTTGACGGGGAGTATTTTACCGTTTGCGAACAGTTCTCACCGGGAATGATCTCACCCCTTGCAAAGGCAAACAGCTTTATAGTCATTAGTGAAAAGTGTGGCTTTATAGAAAAAGATCACACGGTAAAAGTGATCAGCACAAAGTTTGATTTTATGAGTGAGCACTTTAAAAATTTTGTCTCACCCTAAACAGATCGAGGATTGATGAAAAGTTCCTCGGAGAGTACCTTTTGCCAAAGTTGCGGATCTTTAAAATCTTTTTGTACCTGCGATGAGAAATGAATACATCGCAGATCAATATCTCCCATCTCTTTGGAGTAGGCATCTTCCACAAAACATTGCGCATAACCGGTATCGGTCTCATGCACAATTACAGAGTAGAGTTTTACCTCTTTTTCTCCATTGACTTTAGAAGTCAAAGAAAGCAGCTTCTCGATCATTACAAAAATAACACGGCTAAACTGCTCTGCTGAAGGAGATACCGGCAACTCTACCCAACGCTCAGAGTGTTTTTTCATCGTTTCGATATACTCCTTATCATCACCACCCCACAAAGCAATAGCATGATCAAAAGCCTCCACAAGGTCTTTCATATTCTGCTTCATCAAACCAAAATCATATACCATCTGTCCATTATCTAAGAAGTTTGATTCAAAAAGAAGTTCAACTTTGTAAGAGTGTCCATGCAGAGAACTACGGCACTTAATAGTAGAACATCCTCTTACAATATGTGCGTTTTCAAATTTAAACAATTTGCGTATTATCACAGCTACACTCCTTTATTTTCATCCCAAACTCTTATATGTAATCTATCGCTAAAATTATAACCTTTAGCCTTACAAAACTCTATTAATGGCTCCGTATTTGCTTCTACATCCACCTTGTTACCTCCAAGCGGCATACAATAAACCGGAATCCGTGGTGCATGCATGGTAATACTCTCAATCTCATCTTCTAATGCTATATCTATGGAATCTCTATCTATGGAAAACTTAAAAAAAGCATCTTTTGCATTACTTGCAATAGTAAACAACACATCCCCTCGCAGGCGTTTGTGTAAAGGTTCTTTTGAATTAGAAAGTTTCACAGAGAGGGCAAAGATACACTTTTTATAAATAGGGTATTTCATAAAATCAACATTAAGTGATCCATTCGTCTCAAAAGTAATACGATGCCCACGTGCATCCAAAGCCTCTAAAAATTTGACAAAAACAGGTTCATTAGCATAAATAAGAGGTTCTCCGCCGGTAAGGACAATATCAACTGCATGAGGCAGTTCATAAAGTTCTAGAACATTTAAAAGTTCTTGATGGGACACAATAGGTACCCATTTATTTGAAAAATGTTCTTTGTTAACTGCATAAACAGTATCGCATCCAACAACCTCTACTCCATCGGGAGCCACTTCACTGCAGCCAAAACCTTCACAGCGCATATTGCAGCCGCCAAAACGAAAAAAAAGACTTGGAGTTCCTACAAACTTCCCTTCTCCTTGAATAGAGTAAAAGTGTTCAACAAGATATATCATTGTTTCCTATCATCCACCCGTTTCATAAAAAGCGCGACTTGAAACCTCTGCATCATCACCACCCCAGCGATTTTTTTCAGGTTTGTTTTTTACAACCTCTTTGAGCACTAAAGCCGCTGTTTTAATATCACCCCGTTTGACAGATTCAGCAATACTCATAGCCTCATCAAAATACAAACATGGAATTAGATTTCCTTCAGCGGTCAGACGGATACGGTTACACTCTTTACAAAAATCATCTCCATACGGTTCGATAATTCCAAAACGGTATCCATCATCCATTCTGTAATATCTCGAAGGTGATGATTTGTCAAAGCCCTCATCTACAAAATTATAGTGCTTTGCCAGCTCTTCCAAGACCTCTTTGGCAGTAAGTCGTGCAATCCCTGCTTTGGCATAAGCATTTTCCATATACTCAATGAAACGAATAGTCATTCCACGTGCTTTGGCATACTCTAAGACATCCACAATCTCATCTGCATTCATATTTTTCATAGGAACCATATTTACTTTGACCTTAAGACCTACTGCCAAAGCTTCATCAACACCCTCTAAAACATTGTTCAGAACATCTTTTTGAGCTATCTGCTGTGCTACTTCAGGTTTAAGGGTATCTATACTTACATTTATACGCTTGAGCCCTGCATCTTTAAGCTTTTGTGCAACACCTTTAAGTAGATATGCATTACTTGTCATTGCAAGATCTATAGAAGGTTCATAATCATAAATCATCTTAATAAACTTGTCTATATCTTCACGAAGTAATGGCTCTCCGCCAGTAATACGGATCTTTACAATTCCCTCATCAATACAGACTTTTACAAACTCAAAAAGTTCTTCAAAACTTAATAGATTCTCTTTAGGAACCCACGAAAAAGGTTTTTCAGGCATACAGTATTGACATCGAAAGTTACATCTTTCCGTTACAGATATACGGAGATAATCCACAACTCTTTCATAGCTGTCTATTAGCATTATATTTCCTATTTATTATTATTATTAAAAGCATTATAGCCTGCATAGTTGAATATAGTGTAAAACTAACGCTTGAAACGCTTATCTTCAACTATCTCAACAGTAGAAGCTATCATATCATGAAGTGCTTTTCTATCTTTTCTATAAAATGGTGTTAAAAGTCCAAGTAAAATAGTTGCTGAAAACAAAAAAGCGACAAAGCGAATAAAAGCCCTAAAAAAACCTATCTTCTCATAGGTTTCATCATCTACAACTATAATTTCATATGCTTTTTTTCCGGGTGTCTGTCCAAATTTTGCTATTAAAAAAGCATAAATTACTCCATAAAGAGTTACACCAATAAATGGCGCTAATTGTGAAGATTGAAATTCATCTTTTCCACCCAGTATAACATAAGTAAGCAGATAGAGTATAGGAGCATAGATCATAAACATATCTGTTATTAATGCTTTAATTCTATCAGGATAACTGGCATAATGAACCGTCACTTTATCTTTAGCAGTTTGTTGTTGTTTTTTTCGTTTTTTAATATCTCTAAATCTCATAAAAAAATTATATCGAAGCTTTACTTTAAAGAGGGTAATATTTATAAAAAAGAGAAGAAGAATGTAAAAGGAGCAAAACTCCTTTTACGGTAGAAAAATTAGTGTAAATCTCTCCACACTTCTTTTTTCCAAAGAATTGCAAAGATTGCAAAAATAAAGATATAAATCATTACATTTGCACCAACTGATGCACGTTCATGACGTTTAGAATCACCTACATCTTCTAAATGTTCGATCACTTTATCTGCAGCTTCTGCTGTTACCCCAACACGTGGCATAGCAGTACCTTTTAGATAATTTTGAGGATTTTCCATAAATGTTTTGATATGGTGTTCACCACGTGAACGGATATACATACTTAAATCAGGTGGTAATGTACCCATGTATTTAGTAAGTGCATCCTGATAATCAAGAACTTTTTGCTCAAATGCCAACGCATTTTGTTTTTTCTTAAATGCTGGTTTTTCACCAATCTGAGTCCAAGCCGGATATGCTTCACCCTCTTTAACATACGGATAGTGAATAGCATGACATCTACCACAAGCAGTTTCAAATGCCATAACAGGAGTTAACTCTTCTGCTTTTGGAGCAATTGATTGTAAGTAAGCAACCATATCAGCTACTTCTTGATCTAAATCTCCACCAGCACCATAAAACTGTGTCATTGGGTGCATTTGACCTTTTGCAGGATCAAATTTATGTTCAACCATTAAAGCATGCGCAGGGTTTTTAATAAGTGCAGCTAAAAACTTAGGATCAAAAACAACCCCAGCATTACTTAAATCTGGTGGGTTAACACCATAAGATTGTGCAGCAGTTACCGGATCCATTGGAGCTGGCATACCTTCAACCTTGATACCATGACAACCAGCACAAGCACCGGCACCCATTACTAACTCTTTACCACGTGCAGCATCACCTTTTTTCGTGAGTGCAGGAAGATCTTTATATGCAAAACCTTCACTCTCTATATGTTTATGCATTTGTGAATGCGCAAAAGGCTCAACTAACCAATATGTTAGGAGAGTAAAAAATGTTACAACCGCTAATATAAATAATTCTTTCACTTTTTACTCCTTAAACTTTTTTTTCTGTTTTAGTGATAAATGGCAGTGCAATCCATAAACCAATAAATGTAAGTGCTGCATACAAACCAATTGTACTAAATGCACCTTCAGGTGGAACTTTACCCATAGCAGTTAAAATAATCATATCGATCAACATTGCCCAGAACCAGTATTTAAAGAGACCTCGACGTGATGCAGGAACTGCATTTGGTGATTTGTCTAAGAACGGTAGTGCAAAGAAAATAACTTGTGCAAATGCAAATGCAATTAGCCCAGTATTTGTTGAGAATGGACGTAAAATCTCATAAGACCATAAGAAGTACCACTCAGGGTAAATGTGTGCTGGAGTCTTTAGACCATCAGCAGGGTCAAAGTTAACCGGATCCATTGCAAAATCATAATGATAGAAAACAAGATAGAAAAAGAAAATCAGATAGATTCCAACAACCATCATATCTTTAGACATAAAGTCATTTACAAATGCAATAACTTTTGAATTTGCTTTATCACCTGCTTTATATTTTGCAGCTTCTGCTTCAAAATCAATCTCTTCACCATCTTGGTTGTTTACGTGTGGAATACGAAGTGCTCCAAAGTGTAAACCGATAAGACCTAAAATAGCTAAAGGAATAAGAAGTACATGAAGCATAAAGAAACGATTTAAGAATGCCTGTGCAGGAACATAATCCCCACGAATCCACTCAACTAAACCATCTGCATGTAATGAACCACCAGAAAAAAGGTTCGTAATAACCATACCAGCCCAGTAAGACATTTGTCCCCATGGAAGCATATAACCAGAAAAAGCTTCTGCTGAGAATGCTACAAAAAGAAGCATACCAGAAAGCCAGATCATCTCACGGCCTTTCTTATAAGAACCATAATAGATACCGGTAAACATGTGAATGTAAATAATTAAGAAAACAACTGATGCAGCTACACCATGAACATGTCTCCATAACCAACCATAACCAACTTCTTGCATAATTGTATAGTTAACACTGTCAAATGCAAGATTTACATTTGGTTGATAATACATCAATAAAAAGATTCCTGAAATCAATAATAAACCAAAAGTGATAGCTAAAACCATCCCCATTGCCCATAAGAAGTTAATATTCTTTGGAATCCAATACTCTGTTGCCAAAACACGACGAAGTGTATCAATCGCTAAACGTTGATTCAACCAGTCATGCAGACTTGTAGCTTTTGTAAAATGTGCCATTTATTCTCCTTCGCCTATGCTCTTAATGTCGTGCCATTTTCTAGCATCTTTTTATATTCAGGTCCTTCTTCACCTAAAACCAGTTTGTTCCCGTCAATTTTAAATGGAGGAATATCAAGACCACGTGGTGGTGGAGCTTTTGTTACATCACCTGTAAAATCATACATACCCCCATGACAAGCACATAAAAAGCTCTTCTCATCTGAATCATATCCAGGAATACAACCAAGGTGCGTACAAAGACCAAGGCATACCATAAAATAGTCATTACCTATTTTAATAAGTCTTTCCATATCTTTAGGATTCGCTTCTGCTTTTTTAACCATATCTGCAGTTTGTTTTAAAACGAAAATAGGCTTTCCTCTCCATTTTTCTGTTACTAATTCATTCTCTTTATATGCTGACATATCAAGAGTAGTAAATCCAGCTGCTTTTACACTCGGTAAAGGATCCCAAGATCTCTTCATCGCGTATAAGGAAGCGACTGCACCAACGCCGGCAACGGCACCAAATGCTTTCCCCATAAAACCTCTACGGCTATTGTTTTTCATGTTCACTCACTTATTGTGAAATTTTTTATCTAAAAACTTATTATATACAAAACAACTTTTAATTCTTTATAAATTTAAGTTCTCTTTTATAAATTTAGCAATTTTGTTACTATTTTGTTCGATTTTTTCATATTTTCGATCATTTATTGTTTCTATAATCACATATAAGTGATTTTTATCATAGTTACGCACTATTGGAATATTTAATTTTTTAAAAAGTGGAATAAAATCATCAGTATAATCTTCTCTTTGAAAATAAATTGGTTTTGCACCACTTGCCAAAGAATCTAAAACTGCCTGAGGAGAAGAGGTAATGAGAATTTCTGTACTTTTTATCATCTTTTCATACTCTTCAAATTCAAAATAGTTTGAAAACTTCTCTTTTAACATATCCTCATAATCTAAAAAATAGTAAAAACCAAGCTGCAAACAGGGATCGAGTCCATCAATAAAATCAAGATTTTTTTCCAGATCTTTTTCATAATCATCATCTCCAAAAAAATATGTTATTGCTACATTTTTTTCAAAATCTCCAAAAAAAACATCTTGTATTGCTACTGCATTACAGATATTTTCTCCTTTGAGATATGGGGAAAGAAGATACTCTTTCTCAGCTTTATAATCCTTTGCATTATCACTAATGCGTATAAAACTTGAAAAATATTTACGCATATCATCAAGCATAATAGGGTTTGCTTCAGCAGAATCAAAAATTATTTTATCACCATGATGTGCTATTTGAGGAATATTACGAACAACATCAATACCTACACTTGTCTCAATACCAAAATCTCGTGCAACCTGTGTAATACGATAGTCTGATGTAAGCAATGTAATATCTTCATCTCCTAACGCATTCAATATTGCCACCGCACGACGAAACCTATCTAAACCTATTCTGTGCCCTGTATGAACATAATAAAATGTTTTCA
>JAMOSE010000130.1 GCA_027063215.1 Sulfurimonas sp.
AAGCAAATGAAATAAATCCTCTTGCAAAAATTATGATGCTTGCAGATACCTTTGATGCGATGACAACCAACAGAATATACAAAGGGCGAAAAGATATAAAAGCTGCCTTTGATGAAATATTGAGTCTGCGGGGTACTCAGTTTGATGAAAAAGTTGTGGATGCCGCACTCAAGGCACTGAAAAATGTAAAAATCAATCAAAATATTAATCAACTGCCACATACCGATATAGAGAAAGAGCGTTTTGCCTACTTTTATAAGGATAGATTGACGGATTTATACAATCAGACGTATTTGGATGTCATATTGGTTCAAAACAGTTATGATTTAAAATATAATGATTTGCATATATTTAAACTAAAAAACTTTTCAAAATATAATGAAACAAAGGGATGGAAAAACGGTGATTTAATTTTAGTAAATATTGCAAATATTTTACGCATTTGTTTTGACTCTCAAGCAGTCTTTAGAATTTTTGGAGATGATTTTGTGCTGCTTGATAATGGAGAGTGTGATACGAATGCCATCAAAACAAGTATTGAACAGGCACTTCAAGAGACGGGTATAAAAGTTGATGTTATGACCATTATCTTAAGAGATAATGCTGTTGCATCCGTAGATGATCTGGAACAATTATAACTAACATTGCTAAATCCAGATCTGCTTTCTTTTACCTCTAAAAAGTTTACATCTTACAAGTAACTATCTACTGCATTCATTACTTTGCAAACTCAACAGCCCTACTCTCTCTGATAACATTCACTTTAATTTCACCAGGATATTGAACTCTTTCTTCTATCTTTTTTGCTATCTCTTTTGCCAGTAAAACCGACTCATCATCATTGACCAAAGTTGCATTTACAATTACACGAACTTCGCGACCGGCATTAATAGCATAAGCCTGACGTACACCAGAACTCGAAGATGCTATATCTTCAATCTCTGTTACACGTTTTAAAAAGCTCTCTAAAACTTCACGACGTGCTCCGGGACGAGCAGCTGAAAGTGCATCTGCCGCACAAACTGCACCACACTCTACAGATAAAATTTCCTGCTGTCCATGATGTGCATAAATAGCATTAATCACCACCGCATCTTCATTGTATCTTTTACAAACTTCAGCACCCAAATCAACATGATTTCCATCTACATCATGCGTAAGTGCTTTGCCTATATCATGTAATAAGCCTGCACGTTTTGCCAAAATTGGATTTCCACCCATCTCTGCTGCCATAATACCTGCTAGATGCGCAACCTCAAGTGTATGCGCTAAAGCATTTTGTCCATATGATGCACGGTAACGTAAACGCCCTATAAGCTTCATTAATTCAGGATGCATAACCCCGATATTAAGCTGAGCAACCAACTCCTCACCTTCAGCAAGAATTTTTGATTCAAACTCATCAGAAACTTTTTTAAAGATCTCTTCTATTCTTGCTGGCTGAATACGTCCATCTTCTATCAAAAGTTGTAATGTTTTTGTTGCAATAGCACGACGATAAAGGTTAAAACTGCTTACCAAAATAGCATTTGGAGTATCATCAATAATAATATCTACACCCAAAAGCGCCTCAAGAGCCTTAATATTCCGCCCCTCTTTACCAATAATACGCCCTTTAAGCTCATCATTATCCAAATGAACAAAATTCGTCAATCTTTCCGCAGCAAATTCCCCGGCATAACGACTAATTGCCTGTGCTAAAATAAAATTAGCCTTTCTCTCTGCCTGCTCTTTAGCCTCATTTTCATAACGCCGTACAATATGAGCGATCTCTGCACGAGATTTTTCTTCAATAGTATTAAGAAGCATCTTTTTTGCTTCATCCTGTGTCATACCTGCACAATGTTCTATAGCATGCAAAGCCTCATCAATTTTTTCTTCATATTTTCGCTTCAGTGAAGCAAGGGATTTTTCATTTCTCTCTAAATTTATTTTTTGTGCTTTTAAAGCATTGAGTTCACGTTGAATTTTTTTGTCTTCTTCTTGCTTATATCGGTCAAAATTCTGCTCTTTACGGATAAGTGCATCTTCTCTTTGATGGAGATCCGCTTTTGCACGTGCTTTGGCACTATCAAACACTTTTTTTGCTTCTAACTCAATTTCACGTGATTTTAGATGTGCACGCTCTAAAAGTGTTTGTGCTTCATTTTCAATCGCTTTGGCTTTTGCTTGAGCCTGTTCAATATAAATCTCAAAATTTGCAGCCGTAATTTTTTTAGAGATGAAAAATCCTACTACTCCACTGACGGTAGCAATAACACCACCTAGCAGTATCTCATTTAACATCCATTATATCCTTTTGTTATTTCTTGATTTTCTTTCTTGTTGTGATCAGGATATCACCTCTGACATCATAAACATCACAAATTTTTTCCTTTGTATAACAAAGTTCTGTTTGTATAAAAATAGTATAGGGTCTTTTCTGTAATCTTTCAAAGAAACGATCATACATCCCTTTTCCAAATCCAACTCTTTGTAAATTGCCATCAACCCCAACAACAGGAACTATAGCAATATCAATATTTCTAATATTTTGTAATGTATTTCCCGCTTCAAAAATTTCAAACTTCTTTTTACTAAGCGGCAGTCTAAATGGTACCATTTTAAAACTTTTGCCTTCCATAAACGGTAAAAAAATATTACATTTTCTCCGTATTTGTTGCAATGTTTTTCGAATATCCACTTCATTCTCTAAAGGATAGTAAAAAAGAATCCTTTTTCCTCTCTCTTTTTTTAAAAGCCTTATAAGCTCTTGATTTAAAAGTAAATCTTTATACTTTTTATTATGTTTGTGCAACTTTTTCATCTTTTTGAGGCAATCTTGTCTAAATTTACTTTTTGTAAGAGGCATATAAAATCTTTATGGATATAATTTCAAGATATTTTACACAAAAAAGGTTAAAAAAATATGTTAAAAATCTCATTTCTTTCATCTCTGCTTGCATTTTCACTTCTTTTTCAAGCTTGTTCTTCACAAGAGAAGCATAAAACAAACAAAGAAGAAGCCAATACTCCTCTGCATAAAGATCAAATAGTTCTGAATTCTATTCTCAATAAAAAGTATGTTTTGAAAAAAACAGCAAACGGATTTACGTTAAAAGATTCAAAAGCAAAAATTTTGATCCTTGATATTTTTGCTACATGGTGTCCTCCTTGTCAGGCAGAAGCAACACACTTAAGCGCATTGGAAAAAAAATACAAAAACAAGATCAAAATTATAGGTATTAGTATTGAAGACAATATTGCAAACGAAAAACTGCAAGCTTTTGCAAATGCACACAATGCAAGCTATACACTTGTAAATTCTGCAGCGAACAGAGAAGTTATCAATGAAATAGCAAATAAACTCAAACTTGGACAAAATTTTGGTATTCCTCTTATTGTAATTTACAAAGATGGTAAACTTGTTCACTATTATCAAGGTGCCGTTGAAGAAGAATTTATTGATAGTGATATCAAAAGAGCCTTAGGAATTTAAATGTTTGGATTTATAAAAAAATCACTTGGAAAAACTGTTGAAGCAATAAAAACTGTTGCACCAACAAAAAAAATAACTTTTACAAAAGATGAATTAGAAGATATCCTTTTAGAAGCTGATGTTGAGTATGAACTTGTTGAAATTATTTTACGTGAAATCTACCAAGAAGAGGTGACTCGTGAGATACTACGTGCAAAACTTCTTGCAACTCTACGCTATGCAGAGTATCAGGAGCCAGAATATAGTGCTCCTTTTGTTGAACTTATCGTTGGTGTCAATGGAGCAGGAAAAACAACAACAATTTCAAAACTTGCATATCGCTATAAAAGTGAAGGAAAAAGTGTACTTTTTGGTGCAGGGGATACATTCCGTGCAGCTGCTATTGAACAACTTACACTTTGGGCAAATAGACTTGACATCCCCATAGTCTCTTCAAAACAGGGACACGATTCTTCTGCAGTGGCTTATGATGCGATTGACTCTGCACGTGCAAAAAATATTGATCATGTTATTATTGATACAGCAGGACGTCTTCATACGCAAAAAAACCTTGCAAATGAACTAAAAAAGATCAAGCGTATCTGCGATAAAGCACATCCTGGTTCACCACATCGTACACTCTTAATCATAGATGGGACACAGGGTAATTCTGCCATTGTTCAGGCAAAAGCTTTTAATGATATGATAGGAATAGACGGCATCATCATCACTAAACTCGACGGCACAGCAAAGGGTGGGAGTATCTTCTCTATTGCGTATGCCTTAGAACTTCCAATACTCTATGTAGGAACAGGTGAACAACCTGAGAACCTGACTCCTTTTGATAAATTTGA
>JAMOSE010000131.1 GCA_027063215.1 Sulfurimonas sp.
AAAAGAGAAAAACTCGAAGAGTTTTTAATCAAAGAGAGACTTATCTATCTCAAAGATATATCAGATACTGTCGTTTTTGTAAACTATTCTAATACTCCAGTTGATACAGAGATCGAGTATAAAAATGGCTCTTGGGGCTATAGAAACTAAATAGCTATCCAAAAAAAAGAATATATGACATTTTGTCATATATTTCTTCTTTTTCCTTCAAACATTATACAATTATCCTTAGAAAAGATTTTATTATAAAGAGACAAAAAAATGGCAAAGAAAAAAATCCTCTTTGAATGTCAACATTGTGGACTTACAACTCCAAAATGGATGGGAAAGTGTACAAACTGTGGTGCATGGGATAGTTTTATAGAACTCAATGAACAGCAACAAGAAGTTGTCAAACAGACAAAATCTACATCTTCATCTGCTGCAAAAGCAATTAGTATCAATGACGTTGTAGAAGAGGAGGTTTTTCGCTTCTCTTCACTCGATATTGAACTTGACAATGTTTTAGGTGGAGGGATAGTTCCAGGAAGTCTTACCCTCATAGGAGGAAGTCCGGGAGTTGGAAAATCGACACTACTTTTAAAAGTCGGATCCAATATTGCCTCAACAAACAAAGATGTATTGTATGTTACGGGAGAGGAGTCAACTTCTCAGATTAAACTTCGTGCTAATCGTTTGAAATCCAATCATGACTCTCTTTACCTACTGAGTGAAATACGTCTTGAGCAGATCTTGGTCGAACTTGAACATCGAAAATATGATTTTTTAATTATTGACTCTATTCAAACTATCTATTCAGAAAACATCTCTTCTGCTCCTGGATCAGTCACTCAGGTACGTCAGATAACTTTTGAGTTAATGCGAATAGCAAAAGAGAAAGATTTGGCAATCTTTATTATCGGACACATTACAAAAGAGGGTTCTATCGCCGGTCCAAGGGTGCTTGAACATATGGTCGATACAGTACTCTATTTTGAAGGTGATTCTTCACAGGAGTTACGCATACTCAGAGGATTTAAAAACCGTTTTGGAGCTACAAGTGAGATCGGTGTATTTGAAATGAAGGCAGAAGGTCTCGTCAGTGCAACAGATATTGCTTCTCGCTTTTTTAACCGTAACTCTCAACAGAGTGGATCTGCACTGACTGTTGTTATGGAAGGAAGCCGACCGATTATTTTAGAGGTGCAAGCTCTTGTTTCTGAATCACATACACCTAATTCCAAACGCCAAGCCACAGGATTTGATAATAACAGACTCAATATGTTGCTTGCATTATTAGAGAGAAAGCTAGAAATTCCTCTCTCTGGGTATGATGTTTTTATCAATATAACAGGCGGTATTAAGATCACAGAAACAGCCGCTGATTTAGCCATATTAGCTGCCATAATTTCTAGTTTTCGAGATCGGGTAATATCAAAAGAGACGGTTTTTATCGGAGAAGTTTCCCTTGTTGGTGATGTACGTGAAGTTTATGCACTTGATAGCAGACTCAAAGAAGCAAAAATGCAAAATATAACAAAAGCCCTTGTTGCAAAAAAGCCATTAGAAAAAAGTTCTATTAAGACATATATTGTCGATGAAGTAACAAAACTCTTAGAATGGTACTAAATTAATCAACTTAAAAGAATTTTTTATCTATATTAGTTGTATAATTACGAAATAAAAATTTGAAGGGTAAAAATGATTGATGCGGAATTTAGAAGTGAAGAGAGATTCTCAAGATTGGCACTTGCATATGAAGAAGCTACAGAGAAGGATTTAGTAGATACTACAGTCGATGCTATCATTGCAAAATACCCATTAACGCCAGAGATGCATACAACAAAAGTTTCCAACGGAAAAGAAGTTTTAGTAATTGAATATCATGATGATATTCATCGTGAAAGTGGAGCAATCTTTGAGGAAATTATGAAAGCTTTAAATGTCAATATTTGTTCATAACAAAGATTAATAAAAAAGGCTGAAGATGAACTTAGGAAATTATGCAAAAGGAAATGAACTCTTTCGCAGTTACTTTAAGAAGAACAAAGAGTCTTTACTTGAACTTGTAAAAAGTGGGCAGTCTCCTAAAGCACTTTTTATCGGATGTTCTGATTCACGCGTTATACCGGATCTAATGTTACAAACAAATCCCGGTGATCTTTTTGTACTCAGAAATGTTGGAAATTTTGTACCACCATATAAGCCGGATGAAGATTTTCATGCAACTGCTTCTGGCATTGAATATGCTGTCAGTGTTTTACATGTTCAAGAGATTATCATCTGTGGACATACACACTGCGGTGCATGTAAAGCACTTTATGAACCAATTGAAGATCCTTCCCTTATTCATACTAAAAAATGGTTGGAACTTGGAGAAAATGCAAAAAAATCCGCTATTCTCTCATTAGGGGTAAATACAGATAAAGAAGAGCTTATACGTTTAACAGAAAAGCTCTCTGTTATTAATCAAATTGATAATATCTTGACCTATCCAAATGTAAAAAAACGCTTTGAAGAGGGTAATTTACATATTCATGGTTGGTGCTATGATATAGAAACAGGTAAAATTGAGTATTATAATGCTGATACATATGAATTTTTACCCTTAAAAGAGTTAGATTTACAAGAAGATGCTTAATAATTTTTTATCATTTTTGATATACTAA
>JAMOSE010000132.1 GCA_027063215.1 Sulfurimonas sp.
CTAACAAAAAATAATTTCAAGGAAACAACATGGCTGAAGAAGAGACAACAGAAGAAGAATCTGCACCCAAAGAGAAAAAATCTAGTAATATGCTAATGATAATTATCATTGTTGTATTGATACTTATTATAATCATTGGGGCTGTCGTAGCTGTTTTATTGATGAGTGGAGATGAAGAAGCTGTCGATGCTACTTCTACACCACCGGCAGCAAAAGAAAAAACAGTTTCAAAACGCTCGACTAGAAGTAATTCAAATGCATTTGAAGATACAAGAAAACTAGATGAGATAGGAATACTTTATCCACTTGACACTTTTACAGTTAATCTTAAAAGTGACTCAGGAAGAAGATATCTTAAAGTTGCTATGTCACTTGAACTTGAGGGTGAAGAGCTCAGCATGGAACTTGATGCAAAAGCCGCAGTTTTACGTGATAGAATTATTCGTATCCTCTCTTCAAAAACACTTGAAGAGATATCATCAAAAAAAGGAAAGCAAAAAGTATCTGAACAAATTATGGATACTTTAAATGCTATGCTATCAGATGGTAGAATTAAAGGAATATATTTTACTGAATTTGTAATTCAGTAAAAGAACAGTATGATAGGTATTGATCTTATTAAAACTTCTCGTATGCACAAGCTTATGGAGCGTTTTGGGAAAAAAGCGCTCTTACGGTTTTTATGTGAAGAAGAGATTGAAATTGTAAAAAATTCTAAAAGTGCTGCAGCTTACTGGGCAGTTAAAGAGGCTTTTTCAAAAGCACTTGGAACTGGAATTGGTGCAAGATGTAATTTTCATGATATGAAAATTTATAAAAACAAAGATGGAGCACCAAAACTTGCTCTCTCAAAAAAGCTTGTTGAAGAGTTTCAAATTACAGATACAGCACTTTCAATTACGCATGATGGAGAGTATGCAGTAGCAGTAGTAAGCATACAAACTTCAACCACCCCCGACAAAATCCAAGAGTTCTAATTTATCACCTTCTTGAACTTTATAGCTCTCCCACTCGTTTTGTTTTACTATATTCATATTGACAGCAGCAGCCATAACTTTGCCTTCAAGAGAGAGTTTTTTTAAGATCTCAGCTAATGTAACATTGTTTTCAAACTCTTTTTCTTGACCATTAATAACTATTTTCATACTTTTCTCATTTTTATTTTTGCAAATTCTAACATCCTATCTTGAAAATAGGCTCAATGAATGATAAAACAATTTAAAAGCTAAAGAAAATTTAAATCTTTAGCTTCTTTTTTTATAATGTAGCGATATGTTTTGCAAGCGCATCGATCTCTGCACTACTCAGTTTAGAAGCCTGCCCTTTCATAACAGCTTTCATAGCACCGCCATATGTACCCTCTTTGTAACCTTTTAGTACTGTTACAACTTTAGACGCTTCCCATCCGCCAATCACTTGTGATTTTCCAAGTGCTTTTTTCTCACCATGAACACCATGACATCCGGCACATGCAGAAAAAAGTTGTGCACCATCTACTTTAGCATCTGTTTCTTTTGTTTTAGCAGGTGTCACTTTCTTTTCTGCAACAACAACTTTTTGCTGTTTTGGAGCCACTTTTTTCTCAGCAACTACAACCGTTTTAACAACTTCATTCTTTGGAGTTACCTCATTTTTTACTTCATGAGAAGTTGACTTACTTTCACCACAGCCCAATAAAAAAAGAGCCACAACAGTTGATAATATAATTTTCATCTATTTTTTCCTTATAATTAATATAAAGTATATTGTACAATAATTTCAATTGATTCAAGTAAAAAAACACTTTTACAAATCAGAGGTAAAGA
>JAMOSE010000133.1 GCA_027063215.1 Sulfurimonas sp.
TTCGGGTGAAAAGAGAAGTCACAAGCTGACTGCGTTAAAAGTTCTTAAAACTACCAGTAGTTCTTTCAAACTTTTGCCTTGCATCTTATAACTTCTCTTTTCATTAAATTATGACATTTATTATGGTTTGGCACTTATTTAAAGTCCATGAAATTTACAAAATTAATAATAACACTAAGATAGGTAATATTTGCTAAGCTTGTAAAAAGATTCACTTATATTGAGTTTGTGTTTCATTTTGTAGCACGCTTAATATTACGCAAATGTGTAGAATAGTTACATGTAAAATCATGCGTTCCTTTTTTTGATTTCATAAAATAGAGATATTTAGTTTTTGCAGGGAATATTGCAGCCATTATGGCTTCTTGGCTTACATTACATACAGGAGTTGATGGAATACCTTTATGTATATATGTATTATATAGGCTTTTATCATTGCGAATTCGTTTTGGTGTTACTTTTATGTGTGAATACTTCCCATAGTTAAGTGTACCATCCATCTGTAGCTTCATTCCTCTTTTTAACCTATTGTAAATAACAGAACTTACAATTGGCATCTCTTTATTATTTGCAGACTCTTTTTGAATAATTGAGGCCACTGTTACATATTGAAACCATTTTTTCTCATTATAAGAACCAAAAATTTTCTTTGACATCGCTTGCATTCTTTTTTGAGATATACCAAGCAGTAATGATATAAGCTCTTTTTCTGAAAGACCAAGTGGAATTTTATAGGTATTTGGTACAAAGATACCTTCTTGAAAGGAAGATTGTTTTTCAAACTCTTTTTGTAGTTTTTGTCGATCGAGATGGAGTTTTTTAGCTAATTGATCTAAAAAAATATAAGTAGTTTCTCCTGGAATGAGTGTTATATCCTGCAAAGCTGCTTTTGCAGTTGTCAGTTTATACAAAAAATCTGCTTTTGTATTGTATCTTGAGCCCATATTTATCCAACCGCTTTGTGGACTGCCTATAAAGCGTAAAATTAATGCATCGAGTTTACAAACATCATAATTTCTCTTCTGTAATTGTGATATAATTTGATTTATCGAACCCTTTGGAATATAGAGGACTTTAGGGGTTTTAATAGGTTGAACTAGGTAATACATGAAAGATAAAAGAATTATCAATGCAATTTCAATAACATATTCTATAATTGTAAGTTTTTTATCTTTCATCTTTTTATCTTCCATAGTGATTTTTATTATTTTACAAAATGGATTATATCTAGATAATCTCTCAATTGCCAATATCACAGTAAAAAATTTATATATTAAATGGAATGATAAATTAAATATCTCTATTGATGAGATCAATATTCAACCTATTCGTAAAGATACATCTCATAAAATAGATCTCAACGATATTCATAAATATATAAGCTACACATCACAATTTTTTTTATTGACAGAATCTTTAGTCATTGAAAAGCTAAAATACAAAGATACAATTCTAAAATTTACACATACATCTCATGAAAATGGTTTACTTATACTAAAGAGACCTTCTTTAACATTACAATCACATTTTGTATTGCAACAAAAGAGTGTAAATTTTACTATTGATAAATTGTCTCTATTAGAAAAAAAGATCGATCTTCACGGAAATATTATCTTAAATCTTAAAGAGGAAAAGCTCTATTCAAAACTTGATATATCCATTAATAATGATGCAGAGATAACCTTTTTTGCTATTGCAGATAAAACAAAACTTTCCTATAGTGTAAAATCACATAAAAATATTCAGCATATTCATCAATTAGTTGCTCTTTTTCATTTACCTAAAGGGATAAAGTTTTGGACAATGGATGCAATTGATGCTCCAAGTTTAACTATACATACTTTTAAAGGTTTTTTAGAGTATGATAAAATCTCTTCTGCTTATAAAAATCTTTATGTAACAGCAAGTCTGAATAAACTCAATTACACATACAATCCAAAACTTGATGCTATACATACAAAAAAAACAGAACTGGAGTTTAAAGACGGAATACTCTATATTCGTCCAAAAAATGCCTATTCTTATGGAATGTATCTTAATAAAAGCTGGTTAAAGATAGATTTTACAAAAAAAGAAGAGCTGCTTACCCTCTATTTGCTCTTTAATGGAAAACTAAATAAAGATATGTTGCATATTTTAGCTGCATATAATATAAAACTTCCTTTTTTACAACATTCAGGAAATGTAAAAACAAATCTAAAAATCGCAGTCAATTTAAGAACAATAAAAATTGATGCTCATGGTACTTTTTTTACGAAAAAAGCCAACTTTGACTATCTAGGTTTAAATATTGATATTACAGATACTTTGATTAAGCTTGATAATTACAATATAAATATTACAAAGATGAAAGCAAACTATAAAGATATTGCACAGGCAGATGTTACAGTACAATACAATGCAAAAAAAGCCAAAGGCAATATAAATTTTATTTTTAAGAAAATTCATCTCAATAAAAATATTTTTCTAAAGAAACAAAAACAACTCCATGCAATCTATAAAATATCCCCAAAAGGTGATACTATATTTGCAGATAAATCATACTGGAGCGTTAATGATTTTCATGTCATACTCGATCCGCTTAGACTCCCTTTTGATCTGAAGGCTTTAGAAGTCAAAATTCCTACGACATATGTAAAAGCTGATACTCTTGCTGATGGATTTATTACAGGGAAAGTCAAAATAAAAGACTTTATGACAGATTTAAAAATAGATCTGCTCCATTTTAATTACAAAGGTATACACCTTACCCAATCAGATACACAACTTGATTTAACCTATAAAAAGGCATTGCAAATCACATCCAAAAACAATATTTTATTTGCTGTAAATGGTTCACAATATAAAATAGAAAAATTACAAATCAAAAGTGATTCTAAAAGTCTCTCTTTAAAAAAGACAAAACTTTTTATTGGTGAATACATTAATACCCAAATAGATGCAAGCTATTTACTAAAAGAGAAAAAAGCAGATATTAGACTAACTAACTTCATTGTAATAAATCCAAATGATAAAACTATTGTTTATTATAATAACCAAACCAAACTTGCTCTTTTATCTAACAAAGAACAAATTCAAATATACTCCAAAGAATTAGATGCCGATTTTATACTTCAAAATAAAAAATGGGAGCTCAATATCAATAATATTGCACTTATTTCAAAAGATTCAAAATTTTTACAGCAATTCAATATTACCAATGGTTCTGTGCATCTTTATAAAAATTCAAATGATGAATATACACGATTTACAGGCAATACCCAATACAAATATAAACTTTTAACAGATCAAAATAAAGCAATTAGCGACTATAAATTTTCTGGATATATCACAAAAGAGAAAAGTATTTACTGTACTATCAATAAAAATCTTACTATAAAAATTGCAAAACAAATAAAAATAAATCTCAAGAACAGCGGTATAATGCTTGAAGACCTACTCTCTTTTTTAAAAGATATTACTCCAACAAACAGTAAAGATAAAAAAGAGGATCTCAATATACTTTTTAACGCTAAAAATTCTTATATATATGTTGGAAATAATAGATATATCCTTGCAGATACTATAAATTTACAACATTATAAAGGAATTACAACTGCACAACTCTATTATGCTAAAGGGAAAGCAAGTTTTAAACTTCAGGATCAGAACTTTCACCTTTATGGAGAAAACTTTAATGGTACTTTTATGGATAAGCTCTTTTCTCTTTCTAAATTTACAGGTGGTTCTTTAGATTTTTCACTCAAAGGAACACTCAGTGAATATGACGGGACTTTTTTTATCAAAGATACAAGAATCCACGACTACGTACTCCTTAACAATATTCTTGCTTTTATAAATACCATACCCTCTTTGGCAACCTTTTCACTACCAGGATATGCAAAAAATGGATTACATATAGATAATGCTTATATGAAATTTCATTTAAAAAATCATATCTTTACTATTTCAGATATCTATATAGGGTCAAAAGAGATAAAAATACTTGGAAAAGGTACTGCAAGTGTAAAATATGATACTATTGATTTAGCGCTTAATCTCAAAACAGATATAGGAAGTCATGTATCTAAAATTCCTCTGGTAGGGTATCTGATCTTTGATGGCAAAAGTCTTTCAACATCCCTAAAAATTAGTGGAAAACTAACAGATCCAAAGGTAGAAACGATGCTTGCAAGAGATATTATTGTTGCTCCTTTAAATATCATCCAAAGAACACTGACACTACCTTATAAATTTCTCAAAAATATCTCTTCTAAGAAAGAGTAAAACTACTCATTTCGAAGAACTCTCAAGATATCTACTTCACTTGCTTTTTTAGCTGGGTAATAAGCAGATACTACTACAATTACAAATGCACCGCTTACTATCATTATAAAATCCTGTAGGCTAAGATCTAACGGTAAAGTAGAAGTAGGATATACATCTTTTGGAAGATGGATAATATCAAAAGTACCAAGGACCCAAATACCACTTAAACCAAGTATAACACCGGCAACAATACCACTGATTCCTATAGCAATACCAAGATATAAAAAGACTTTTTTAATCTCTGATGTTGTCGCACCCAAAGAAAGAAGCAGTGCTATTTCCCCTCTTCTATTCATTACAGTCATAAGCAGTGAAGAGATAATGTTAATAGCAGCAATAAGAATGATAAGCATGAGCACTATAAAAAGAGATGCTTTTTCCATCTCAAGTGCTGCAAAAAAGTTTACATTATCCTGCCACCATCCACGTACAGTTGCCGTTAATGGTAACTCTTTTTGCAAACGTATTATATCTTGACGAGGTTTTTTTGAATAGATATGAATTCCATCATAATAATTTGAAGGCATATGCAGAATTTTTTGTAATGAAGATAATGTTGTATAGCTATAGGCTTTATCATATGCAGAGAGTCCTGAATCAAATACAGAACGTACTTTAAAACGCTTAATTTTTGGTGTAACAGAGAGTCCACCAGGCTCAACACTGGTAAAAATATACATCAGTTTATCATTATGAGAGAGATCAAATTCATCTTGTAAACTTTTTCCGATTAAAACATCAAATTTTTTAAATTTTACATCTTTTATAGCTTTTGCAAGTATCTCATTTACTCCGGCTTCATCTTTAAAGTTAACACCAAAAAGATATCCACCTTCTAAATTTGATCCACTTTTTACCATTACAGAGGACTGAACATAGGGACTAAACTGCAGATCTGGAAACTTCTCTTCAAGTTCAATTAAAAGTCCTTCATTAACAGAACCATAAAATTTAGGAATAATTGTTAGAGGATAATTCATAACGGTCAGTTTTTTCTTAAACTCATTGTCAAAACCATTCATAAGCGCCATTGCAATGAGTAAAACAGTTACACCTATAGAGATACCAAGAAAAGCTAAAAGCGCTGAGATAAAGATAAAAGGCTGATCTTTATCAAAGCGTAGAAATCTTTTTACAAGATAAGGGACTATATTTTTCTTCAAGAGGCAAATACACCTTTTTTAGGACCACTTTTACCACAGCACTGTTTATACTTTTTACCACTGCCACATGGACACGGATCATTTCTGGCAATTTTTTTACTGCTTGACTCTGTTCCTGCAATTCTCTCTTCTGAATCTTCATCACTCATATTGAGACGCATTAAAGCCTCTTGTGCACGTTTTTCATCTTCAAGTTGCTGTGCAATTCGGGCTGCTTCTTCTTCAGCACTCTCCATTTTAAACTGAATAATCTGAAGTGTTCTAATGGTATTAAATTTAATATCATTAATAAGTTCGCTAAAGAGATTAAAACTCTCTTTTTTATACTCAACCAAAGGATCTTTTTGATTATATGCACGTAAACGGATACCTGTTTTCATATTATCCATTGCGTATAAGTGTTCACGCCATGCATCATCAAGCTCTTTAAGATAGAACTCTTTTTCTATATCTTGACGGACTTTATCATCTAAAACACTCATTTTTTCATCATAAGCTGTTTTTAAGAGTTCTACTACTTTTGCATAGAGTTCTTCAAACTCTAAACCTTCAAGTAACGTAGTGTCTAGATCGAAATTTACCTCTTCTTTAAGTAGTTCAGCCAGTTTTTTAAGATTAAAGTCTTCTGGTGCGGCACCTTCAAAAATCTCAGCCTGTGTTAAAAGATGCGCAACATACTCTTCTCTGATTTCATCAATTTTTGCATCAATTTCATAATCATCACTTAAGAGCTGATTTCTGAATTTATAGACAATTTTTCTCTGTTCATTCGCAACATCATCATACTCAACAATCTGTTTACGCCCTTCATAGTGCATATTTTCAACTTTTTTCTGAGCTTTTTCAACTGCACGCGTAACCATTTTGGACTCTATATATTCACCATCTTCAACACCTAAACGCTCCATAATATTTTTGATCTTATCTGAGCCAAAAATACGAAGCAAATTATCTTCAAGCGAAAGGTAAAACTGTGTAGTTCCCGGATCACCCTGACGACCGGAACGTCCACGAAGCTGATTGTCTATACGACGGTTTTCATGACGTTCTGTACCGACAATATAAAGACCACCAAGATTTTTTACTTCATCATCTACTTTAATATCAACACCACGCCCTGCCATATTTGTAGCAATTGTCACAGCCCCTTTGGCACCTGCATGTTTAATGATCTCACCCTCTTGAGCATGATTTTTTGCATTGAGTACTGTATGGGCAATTTTTTCACGTTTAAGTAGTTCATGTAAAAGTTCTGATTTTTCAATAGAAGCTGTACCAATAAGTACAGGCTGTCCTGTTTTGCTTAATTCACGGATAGTATTGATAACGGCATCAAATTTTTCTGCTTCCGTTTTATAGATAAGGTCATTGAGATCTTTTCTTGAAATTGGAATATTTGTTGGAATGGAGACAACATCAAGACCGTAGATTTCTGCAAACTCTGTTGCTTCCGTCTCAGCAGTACCGGTCATACCCGCAAGCTTGTCATACATTCTAAAGTAATTTTGAAATGTAATATCTGCAAGTGTCTGTGTCTCTTCTTTAATCTCAACACCCTCTTTGGCTTCAAGTGCTTGATGCAGACCTTCAGAAAAACGTCTTCCTTCACTCAGACGACCTGTAAACTCATCAACAATGACAACTTCACCGTCATTAACAACATAATCAACATCTTTTTCAAAAAGATAATTTGCTTTAAGGGCCTGATCAAGAGCATGTGGCAATGAAGAGTTCTCAGCACTATAGAGATTTTCAACACCAAAAAGCTCTTCAGCTTTTGTGATCCCATCTTCTGTAATTAAGATAACTTTATCTTTTTCATCAACAGTAAAGTGCTTATCTTTTTGGAGTTGCAATGCAATAGCATTTGCTCTTGCATAATCCTGCATATTTCTATTTGTTGGACCAGAGATAATTAAAGGTGTTCTTGCCTCATCAATTAAAATAGAGTCAACTTCATCAACAATAACGAAGTTATGTCCACGCTGAACCATATTCTCTTTAGAGTAACTCATATTGTCACGAAGATAATCAAAACCAAACTCATTATTTGTTCCATAGGTAATATCTGCATCATATGCAGCCTTCTTCTCTTTTGGATCATGCATATCTTCTAAAATAGTACCTACACTGTAACCTAAAAACTCATACAAAGGTCCCATCTCTTTTGCATCACGAGAAGCAAGATAATCATTAACTGTTACTAAATGAACACCCTTCTCTGTCATTGCATTGAGTGCAATTGCAAGTGTAGCAACAAGTGTTTTACCCTCACCCGTCTTCATCTCTGCAATTCGCCCATCATGTAGTACCATACCACCGATCAGCTGTACATCAAAATGACGCATACCAAGTGTACGTTTTGAAGCTTCACGTGTTATTGCAAAAGAGTCAAAAAGGACATCATCCAAACTCTTTTCACCACTCTTTACACTCTCTTTGAGCTCTAAAAATGAAGCTTTAAGTTCATCATCACTCAAAGACTCATATTTACTCTCAAGAGCATTGATTTTTTCTACTTTTTTAAAATATTTTTTTAATTCTCGGTCATTGGCCGTACCAAATACCTTACCCATAAATGCTTGTAGCATTGCTCACCTTATAAATAAACTATATAATTTACTATATAGTAGTTATTGAAATTGCTCTAATTTTATCACATTAAATCTAATAAATAGTATAAATGGATAATTTGCTATAATTTCTTACAATAAGGACGAATATGAAACAGAATTTTTTACTTTTACTTTTGGCAACAGCAGCTTTTGCAAATATACAAAACATCACTTCTTTTGAAGCTGATTTTCAACAAAAAATTGTTGATGATCAAAACAAAACTATTCTTTATTATGGTCATATAGTTGCAAAAAAACCACAATATGCTTTATGGAGTTATACAAAACCCATCGAAAAAAATGTCTATATTTTAGAAAATCAGGCAATTATTGTTGAACCGGAATTAGAGCAGGCAATTATTAAAAAAATAGGGAAAAATTTTGATTTTTTTAAATTAATACACAATGCAAAAAAACTCTCTGAAAATAAATATCTTGCAAAATATAACAATACAACATTTATTATTCAAACAGATCATAATACTATTACAACAATCTCCTATAAAGATGAATTTGAAAACAGTATTACAATAGAGTTTACAAACCCTCTTGAAAATAGAAAAATAGATATGAAAATATTTAAACCGGTGATCCCTGAAGAGTACGATATTATTCGTAACTAAAAAAAATCAATGAGTTTTTTAATAAAAATGGGAATTTCCCATTTTTATTAACTTAGTTAAGTTTATAATCAGAAATAAGGTTAAAGTTAAGATATTTATAGATATCATCTTCTTTACCTTGGATTTTCTTCGTAAGTTCTAAATACTCTTCTTTTGTTGGAATTTTTCCAAGAAGTGAA
>JAMOSE010000134.1 GCA_027063215.1 Sulfurimonas sp.
ATTATCTCAATTCTAACATCATCACCGATCTCTAAAATATCACCTTTAATAATTTTTGCACGTTTTCTTGTCTCTACCTCTGCATTACGTAAAACATACCCATCAGCTACTATCATTTTTGCTTGCGCACCACTATCTACAAGATCTAAAAGCTTTATCAGTTTGTAAAGTTCTATATACTCATCTTTCAGTTCAAATTGCATCCATTTTCCTTATCTTTATAATTAAAATCATAACCTAAAAACATTATAATTCAGATTATAAGACCAAAACTTCACTGAATAAGCAGTAACTTCTCTTTTCTAGAAAATTGTTTAATTGCATACTCCCTTTTTGAAGCACTGCTTCTGTCTTGACATATCTCTTCATATACTAGGCTAACAGGTCTTCTTACTTTTGTATATTTGGCGCCTCTATCTGAATGATTATGTTCATAAAGCCTTCGTTTGAGATCTGTTGTTATTCCGGTATAGAGAGTACCATCATTACAACGAACTATGTAAACATAATATTGCATATATATTCCTTATTAGACTTCTTACAAAGAGACAAAATGACGAAAAAAATAAACTTAAATATAATAAATATAGTAGCGTTTTGTAACATTTAGAGCATTCCGTTACTATAACTATTGTAAATAACAAATAGTTATAATATAATATATTTATCACAAAATAATCATATTTTTTGATACAGGACAAATTATGGAAAAATACAAAGTAATTATAGTAGAAGATGATGAAATTACAGCACTTAATTTAAACATGTCCTTACAAAAACATGGTTACAGTGTAATTGCAATGTGTGATAATGCACCTCAAGCACAAAATAAAATCAATACTCTTATGCCTGATGTAGTCATTATTGATATCTCTTTGCAAGAGAGTAATGACGGTATTGAACTTGCAGAGAGTATCAAAAAAAGATATGACATTCCCTTTATCTACCTCACTTCCTACAGTGATGACGATATAATAGCACAGGCAAAGAAGACTGAGCCCTATGGTTATATAGTAAAACCCTTTGATCCTGGTTCTTTGCACGCTACCATTCAAATGGCACTCTTTAAGTATCAAATGGAAAATGAGAGAAAAGAGAATATCAACTCCCTTAAAGTTGATAAACTCAATCTTGAAAAACTACTCTATTCCAAAAGAGTTTCAGATAAACCGATAGTTCCTTTTGGAAAAGATTATCATCTAGATATCAGTATCTGTGAAACTTTTTACAAAGGAAAAAAAATAAAACTGACAAAAAAAGAGAATGCATTTTTACGTCTTCTCGTTGCACAACTCGGTCTTGTTGTCAGTTTTGAGCAAGCAATGAACTATGTATGGGATGAAAGCGGTGCAACAGAAAACAGTGTACGAACACTTGTCTGGAGACTCAGAAATAAACTTGAAACAGACATTATTAAAAATGCTTCAGGAATTGGTTATTACATAGAAGAGTAAAAAGTCAATAAATCTTTATTGACTCTATCTTCTTTTGAATTTTTTCAAAAATTGCTTTATAATCATACTCATGATTTTCATGCTTAGCCATCTGTTCCATCTCTGCAGCATTTTTGAGTAATTCTTCTATGCGAAAATTTCCACTTGACCCTTTTATGCTGTGTGCTTTTAAAGCAATTTTTCTATATTCTCTGTTCTTGATTGCCTCATAAAGTTCTGGCAGTGTTGTCTGCATCTTTTTTATAAAAAGCGTCAAAAGCATTCTTAGTTCATCTGAAGTCAGCATTAACTCTTTTGTCAGCTTTTCAACATCCAAACCTTCTATTTTTGACTCTTTTTGCTTTTCTAAAATTTCTTCTTTCTTACTATTTTTATTAAATGTATCTACCTTCAAATATGCCTGAAAAATACGTTCAAGCTCTTTTAGTACAATTGGTTTACCTAAAAATGCATCAAATCCAATCAGCAAACCTCTCTCTTTTGCCCCTTTTATCACATTTGCAGTAAGTGCAGAAATAGGAGTATGACGCAGAGCATTTTTTTCTTCATATTCAATAATTTTTTTTACAGATTCTACCCCATCCATAAGAGGCATCTGCTCATCCATAAGGATCAAATCATAAGAGTTTTCTTTATAGAGTGCATACGCTTCACGTCCGTTTTTTGCTAGATCAAATGTCAATCCATACTTGGCTAAAATAATCTTGATCAACTCCTGATTTGCTTCATTATCTTCAGCAATTAAAATATGACCTTGAAATTTTAAAACGATCTCTTTATCTGCTTCTGCATACTCCTGTGGATAGAGCAGTTCACTAAAAACCATATGAATTTTAGAACAATACAAAGGAAAACAGATAGCATTTATATGATCATACTTTTCATACTCATCATACTCTCGGCTCATTAAAGCGACAAATTTCTTATCTGATGTTAAAATATCTCTTTTAAATTCAAGATCAAGCTCTTCATGAACAAAAACACAGATATCAAAATCATCATCTATGCTTTCCACTATGGAAACATCAATATCAAATACCTCTGCATATTTAATAAAAGCGTCATGCTTAAAATTTAACTCCTTGTTTTTGGCATACAAAACAATATCTAATTTTTGAAAATCTTCTATATTCTCAATTATTTTACACTCACCGCTTGCAGCTTCTATGGGGATCTCCATCCAAAAAGTACTTCCCTCACCAACTATAGAAGCTACTTCAACCTTTCCATTCATTAACTCTGCTAGCTGATAAGAGATAGAAAGACCCAAACCTGTACCTTCAATCTTTCTATTTTCACTGTGCTGTGCCTGGGCAAAAGCAGTAAAAACTTTTTTAAGATCTGCGACATCTATACCTATGCCGTTATCACTGACACTAATCTTTAAAATCCCTTTGTTGTAACTTGCCTCAATCTCTATAACACCACCCTCCGGTGTAAACTTAATTGCATTACTGATAAAATTTGAGATTATCTGTTTAATACGCAGGGCATCCCCATAAAGCTGTATTGGAATCTTTGGATTTATAAAAGATGTAATTGTAATATCTTTAGCATTTGCACTTGCTACAAAAAGCTCCATAGTATGACTAAGCTCATCATGCAAAGAAAAGACTTTTGGTTCAATACTAAACTCACCGCTTCGAAGTTTTGAAAAATCCAAAATATCATTGATAATACTTAAGAGATTCTCACCGCTGCTTAAAATTATCTCTAAATAATTACGATGTTTTTTTGAAAGATCTTCATCAATTAACAAATTTACAAAACCAAGTATTGCATTCAGTGGTGTACGGATCTCATGACTCATATTCGATAAAAAGTACTCTTTGGCCTGTCCTGCAAGAATAGCTTCTTGTCTTGCATCAACAAGTTTTTGAAAAATACTATCTGTATAAAACTTTAAAATTCCATGGAAATTTTTATCAAAGACATAAGAGATCTCATCAAAAAGTTCCTTGGAATTCATACCCATATCGTAAGAAACATCAATCATAGATCGGCGAAAATGACTACAGATCTCAAAAAGTTCATCAGCACCTATCTCACGAAACTTCAGATATGCTAAAAGTTCCTGCATAACAGGACAGTTTCCAATCTCTACTTCACCTGCTATAACACCCATAAAATAGTCAAATACACCACTTGCATAGTTTTTTATAAAATGATTTTCATCAATTTCATGAAGATTGAGTATCTCTTTTGGAGAATCATAAGATACCCACTGCTTTAAAATAATAGCTTTGGATCTTTTAAAAAGTTCCTGTTGCTCAACAAGCGTAGGTATTTTCTCACGCATTTTATATCACTTCTACTGGTAAACAAAAAAATATGCAAGCAACATAATTACAGTGAGTTTTAAAAGTACTATTGCAACTGTACCAATAATATTTCCAATTTGACAGCTACTGCAACCACTTGCTTTTTTACCTTCATACTGTGCATAAAAAAAGTAGATAATATCTAGTCCTATAACTCCGGCTGCCCCATAAAGTAGTAATTTCCATAGTGTATGTAACAGAGCACTATCCTCTATAAAGAGTGCTGCAACTACACCAAGTACCATCAATCCCATAGCTACATTCATAACAAGAACAATTTTATCACGCTTAAATGTCGTTGGACAATAGTCACTGTTCCCGACATCAGATCCATATTCCAAACGTTGTTCAAAACGCTCTTTCTCCTCTTTGGACATTTTATGGATAAAAGTCGCACCAAAAGTATAATCTATCTTTCTTTGAATAGTCACAGCCAATGCTCCGCTGGCTTGTAGTGAACAATCTTTGCCATCTCTATCTTGATAGACTACACTGATATTTTCATATCGTGTTATTTCAGCTTTTTGATTTGGATAGTATGCCGTTGCTTCTTGTGTAGAAACTCGCCCTTTATAAGAGATCAAACGAGGATTGATCATCTCTATAAATGCACCCTTTTCATCTTTGAGAACAATAACATTATAATAGTTTCCAATCTGAAATGCAGCAAGTCCATCTAAATTATTTTCATTGATAGTATCTTTAAGATCTTCTATCAAGGCAAATAACTCATCATTAAAAACTCTTACATCAGTTGCATACTCAACACTTAATGGTGTTGGATATTTTATAATCTCTTTTATCATGGAAATACCTTAGGATTGGGAAGATGAACTCTGGGGTAATCCCAAAGTTCTTAAAATAATTAGTGGCTTTTACTTACCACAATAATCATTTTTACATTAATGATTACAAATCTGATAAATTGCCAAATAACACATGTTCTCATTTTTCTAGCAAATGCACCAGGTATCATTGTTAAATTAAACGCATCATTCTTTTGAAAATTGATCTCTTCTTCTACTACTTTTTTCTCGCTCATATTGTCTCCTTTTATTTTTTTCTATTCTGGAATCAGAGTCCAGCCCGGATTAAGTTTTGCTTTATAGATAAACAGATGATGTAAAATATGTTTAATCCAGTGTCCAGCAAGACCAATCTCACCAAATGTATAATCTGTATCACGACCTGTTCCAGGATATTTTTCAAAATCAGGAACAACAGGGTAAACTGTCATAGCAGCAGCTTGTCCACTAAAGACACCTTTACCGGCAGAAGCAACACATGCAGCACCCATTTCAGCCATAGAAGCTTCATGTAATTTAGCATCTTCACCTTTAGTCATTAAATCACATACAGAGTGAGCAACCGCTTTTCCTATGATACCTGAAGGCATACCCGTACGTGGTGGTGTAGGATTAATCGGTGTTCCGTTTGGAGAACTCATTGGTTTTGAAATAATATGCGGTGGTGCAAAAGCAATACCTGCAGCAAACATATTTTTATATGTAGGATTTTGATATGTTCTTGGCCAGTCAGATGCTTTCCAGTTCTCATATGCACCTGCATTATAGTTTGCATCAACTTTCATAAAGCCATTTGGAGCAAATACAGTACCTGTAATATCTTCACCGGCTTTGTTATAAGCTTTTAAGCCTACACCTGCAAATGGTGGAATAAGCATTGCAAAATCAAACGCTTCCTCACCTTTTGTTCCATCAAGAAGTTCATATTCAACTTTTCCAGCTTCTACTTTAGAAGTATGTGCACCAATCAACCACTCAACACCACGTTCAGCAAAAAGTGACTCAGCAAAAAGTTTTGAAGATACTACATATCCGCCAACTTTCATATGAAGTCCACCCATACCAAAATCACCTAAGAAAGACTCATTAGAGATCCATTTTACCTCTGCCATATCACGAACACCGGCTTTATTTAACTCATGTTCAATGTTAAAGATATACTCAAATGCAGCACCCTGACATGTACACATACCATGCCCTGTACCGATTAAGAATTTTTGACGTTCACCGGCTTTCATCTTCTCAATAGCTTTTTGGAACTCTTCAGCAGCATGAACTGCATGATCTGCAGTACATACAGAAACAGTATTCTCACCCATTTGACCATTACCGTCACCTAAACCCGGTGTTGCATCAAAGTTAAGTTTCGGACCAGTAGCATTTACTAAGTAGTCATACTCAATAGTCTCTGTTTGTCCTGCTTTATCTTCACTTGTGTACTCTATTGTTACAAAAGGCTTATCACTATCTTCTTTACCTTCTGGATTGATAGAAAGTGCTTTTGCCTGATGATATGTGATACCCGCTTTTGCATATACAGGAGCTAAATCAAAAGTAACTTCTTCTTTTGTCATCTCACCGACACCTACCCAAATATTTGATGGAATCCAATTCCATTTTGAATTTGGAGTAACTACCACAACTTCATGTTGTGATCCTAACCATTTTGCAGCGAATGTTGCCGTTGTATGTCCAGAAACACCACCACCTAATACTACTAATCTTGCCATATAATAATCCTCTATTTCAAGTTCTAAAAAATTCTATCAAAAAATTATCACATTTTTATCACAAAAAGTGATAATTATTAGTTATACTTTTAATAAGTTTGCTTCATAAACTCTCAGAAGCACCTAATACAGGTGCTTACAGAGCATTTAAAAATAACTTCTAATAAGATTTTAGGATTTTGTCAATTATTTCAAAAGAATTTTTTGAAAGAGAGTGTGTAGAAATTACACGCATTAGCTCTCGCTTCATTAATTTCTTGTTCTCTTCATTCATTTTGTCATAAATTTTAAAACTAGAACAGAGTCCAGATGCCATTTGCGGATTAATTTTATCGATCTCTATTATCTTATCTGCAACAAATTTATATCCTGAACCATCTTTTGCATGAAAATGTTTATGATTTCGTGCAAATGTTCCAACAAGTGATCGAACAAGATTAGGAACTTTATCATTATAAGCAGCATTATTTTGCAAGGCTTTTACACGATGAACTATATCTTCTTGTAATGATGAAGCAAGCAAAGCAAAATATTTATTCATTACCAGGGTATTATCTTTATATTTTTCATAAAAATCTTCAAATGCCTCTTTAGCAAGCGTTTCATCTGTATGCTCTAGTACATCAAGCGCTGCTACTCTGTCTGTCATAGTCAAAGAGTTGTCATACTGCTCTTTTGCAATTTGTGCTATTTCTTTACTTTCCAAAGCGCTCAAAAGTTTTAAAACTCTGTTTTTAAGTGCACGGTGTGCAATACTTTTTGCAGAAATATCACCGGAATGAGGAAAATGATTTGCATAGTAGAGATCAAGAAGTTTTACTTTAAAAACAGTTGCCAAATGCTTTAGCAGATCCTCTTTTGCACTGTATATAAGCTGACAATCAATAGGATTTTGTCGCTGCATAAGTGTAGCAACAGTTGGAAGTTCCAATAACAAAGCCTTATAGGAAAGATCAATATCCAAATCCAGCAGATATGCAAAAGCTTCTACATATGCTTCATTGATAGCTTTTCCTTCCATCATAGCTTCCAGCGTCTCTATAGCAAAATTTTGTGCTGCTTCATACTGTGTAAAACTATTTGTATCATACTTCATAAAAAAAGCATAATCAACACTCTTTTGCTCTACTATAATAGGTGCTGAAAAATCTCTGTTTATAGAGAGGTAGGGTTTTGTACTTAGATCTTTAAAGACAAAGGACTCCTCTTCTTTTGAGATAATAAGCATTTTTTCTTCAATCAACTCTCCTGTATTCTCAAAGAGTGCAATTTTAAGAGGGTAATACATAGGATCTTGTTTTGAACCGTCTATTGCATCGGGAATCTTCTGTTTTAGATCTAATGTATAAACACCATCTTCAAAATTCTCTTCTACAAGAAGACGGGGTGTACCACTTTGATGATACCAGAGTTTAAACTGCTCTAAATCAATCTCCCCTGCCTTACTCATCGCCCAGACAAAATCTCCTGTCGTAACCGCTTCCCCATCAAAACTCTCAAAGTAGAGATCCATTGCTTTGCGATACTTCTCTTTGCCAAGAAGTGTGTGCATCATACGAATTACCTCAGCACCCTTCTCATAGACAGTAGAAGTATAAAAATTATTCATTGAGATATAGGATTTTGGCTGAATTGGATGGCGTGTCGGTGAAGCATCTTCGACAAATTGTCGCTCACGCAGACCTTTTACATCTTCAATGCGTTGCACTGCCGCCGAGTTCATATCTGCAGAAAAACATTGATCACGAAATACAGTAAGTCCCTCTTTAAGGGTGAGTTGAAACCAGTCCCGGCAGGTTATACGGTTTCCTGTCCAGTTATGAAAATACTCATGCGCTATTACAGACTCTATACCCATAAAGTTTGCATCAGTTGCCGTATCACTGTCTGCTAAAACATAAGCCGAGTTAAAAATATTAAGCCCTTTGTTCTCCATTGCTCCCATATTAAAACTATCAACTGCTACAATATTATAGATATCAAGATCATACTCTCGTCCATACTGCTCCTCATCCCACTTCATAGCATTTTTGAGTGAGCGCATAGCGTGTGAACATTTTGATTCATTCCCCTTGTCAACATAGATATTTAAGGCAACCTCATTACCCGAAGCGGTCGTAAAAGTGTCACTTACACTGCCCAGCTCCCCTGCAACAAGTGCAAAAAGGTAAGAAGGCTTTGGATGGGGATCGTGCCATGTTACACCATGACGCCCGTCAAAGCTCTCATGACACTGCATCTTATTACCATTACTTAAAAGTACAGGATACTTCTCTTTGTCTGCAATCACGGTTGTTGTAAAGACACTCATCACATCAGGGCGATCAAGGTAGGGTGTTATACGGCGAAAACCTTCCGGTTCACACTGTGTACAAAAGATATCTCCTGATTTATAGAGCCCTTCAAGTTCCGTATTTTTCTGTGGATAGATTTTATTGACAATTTTGAGTCGAAAAGTATCAGGCACATGACT
>JAMOSE010000135.1 GCA_027063215.1 Sulfurimonas sp.
GTTGCCATTCCCTTATAAAGAGCAAGATCAGCATACTCCATCTCTTTATCAAAACCTTTTGGATACCGTTTGTAGCCTTTTTCTAAATGTGTATATCCTTTACCCATTCCTTTGATCTGCTCTAAAATCTCCCATAATTCTGCTCTTTTTGCATCATTTTTTATAGTCTCACGAAACGCATCAAGCATAGGCTTTTCAAACCAACGAACACCGGTTGCTACATAAAGTTCTTTTGGAGAGAAATGCAGATAAAAACTAGAACTCTGCATTCGTTTGCCAGATCCCTGCCAAAAAATTATACCTATACGCTCTTTTATTGGCATAGCCAGTGCATTTGGACGACGACTGTCACGGTAGATTCGAAAAAGAGATTTATTGATTTTTGGAGAAAAATTAATTGTAGGCTCAAGCGCTTGAAGATGTTCTCCAAACTCTTCAACAAAAGCACGTGAAGGCTCAAGTATAAGATCTTCATACTCTTTTTTATGCACTTCAAACCACTCTTTGTTGTTATTTCTACGGATAGAATCTAAAAATGGTAATGTTTTCTTACTAAAACCCTTAAACTCCATCGATCTACGTCCTTAAGCTATCTTTCTGTTTCTATATGCAAGTGCTATAATAATAAAAATTATTGCATATGTAACAGGTACAAAATCAGGAATAGGAACAGGATCCCCTTTTGCATATGAGTGCATACCCGCAAGATAGTAATTTACTCCAAAATATGTCATAAGCACGGAAGTAAATGCAAGCAGTGAGATCACTGCATAATTAAACTGGTTGTAAATAGATTTGATAAATCGTAAATGCACTACTACTGCATAAACAAGAATAGTTACAAGCGCCCATGTCTCTTTTGGATCCCAGCCCCAGTAACGTCCCCATGATTCATTTGCCCAAACACCACCTAAAAAGTTACCGATAGTAAGCAACACAAGACCAATAAGCAGACTCATCTCATTAATGGCATTAAGCTCTTTAATAGAGAGTGCAATCTGTTTGCGATTCGCACCGTTTCCAAAGATATAAAGAAGCAGTGTAATAAATCCAAGCAGTGCACCAAGCCCTAAGAAACCATAGGATGCAGTAATCATACTCACATGGATTGAGAGCCAGTAAGAGTTAAGAACCGGTACAAGATTTGTAATCTGTGGATTCATCCAATTTAAGTGTGCTACAAATAAAATAAGCCCTGCCAAAATCGACGTTGAAGCCAAAGTGATAGGAGACTGTTTTGAAAAGATAAAACCTGCCAATACAGTAGCCCATGCTATATAAGTCATCGACTCAAATCCGTTTGACCATGGTGCGTGACCTGAGATATACCAACGAAGTGCAAGCCCTGCAGTATGAGCAACAAAGAAAAGTGCAAGTAAAAAGAGAGAAGCTTTTGTTACTTTATCCATCTGAAAGTTTGGTTTAACAATTTTGATAAAACTGAGAATGAGTAAAATAAACCCTACAACAAAATAAAGAGGCCAAAGCATTTCAAATATATTGGAATGATTATAAAAAATCTCTGCTTTTATCTTCCCTTTGGGTGGATATACTGCAGCTCCATAATGGCTTTGGTACTCTGCTATATGTTGTATGTCTTCATCACATTTACTCCAATCACCTGATCGTAAAGATTTATCAATATCTGTAAAATATGTCAATGCTAAAGCACGAACCTGTGTAGCCTGTTCTTTTGCAAAAGTATTGAGTGCTTCTATTGTTGCATACCATTTGTTATTTGCATCATCTGCATTTGGCCACATTTTAAAAAGAGAACCGGTAAAGACCATATAGACAACATTCACTCGCTCATCAATTTTCAAGGCATCTTTGTCCAGTTGGTTTCTGTCTCCGGGTGCTTTTCTGGATGCTTCTTCTATAATTGGAGCAAGTTTATACCCCTGTATATTAGCAGGATCTTCAAAAAACTGAGAAAATGTTACATATTTTGTATTTTCTGCAACTCCTATTACTTTATTGACACTTTTATATCCTGTACGAATCAACTTGATCTCTTTATAGATATCAGGATGAATCATCATTCCAAGGATCACCTGATTTGGAGTTAATTTCTGATCTGCTATTGTAAGAGAATCGCTTCTATGAATCTTCGCAAGAATTTCCGTAGAGAGTGTATCTATAGGTTTCATTCTTCCTTGTGTATCTTGAATCACAAGTGCACCAAACTTCTTTGCATGATCTTTGTCAAAAGCCAAAATTATCTTTGTAGAAGGATCGACTTGTGCAGCATATGATGGCGATACTGCTAAACCAAGCAAACCTAAAACAAGCAATGAAGCAGCTACTTTAGACTCGGCAACTTTTTTTGCTTTTTTAGAGAGCTGACCAAATCTGTATTTACGCGAAAAAAGTATCCAAAACATTCCAAAAGCCATTAAAGCATACCCTATATATGTAGGAAGTGTTCCTGGATCATGATTTACAGAAAGGACAGTCCCTTTTTCATCTCTATCATAAGATGACTGAAAAAATCTGTAATTTTTATACTCTAAAATATGATTCATATAAATTCTGTATGGCATACGTACTCCGTTTTTTTCATCAATAAGTTCAACCTCACTTGCATAAGAAGCAGGACTCATAGAACCTGGATATCTGTCAAGTTGAAAATCAATAAGCTTGAGTTTAAAAGGAAGATAGATGACTTTTGCACCATATGCAATACTAACATTTATACCATCAATAACAATACTTTTAAAACGTCCGGCCATACCTTTTTGCCAATACACAACAAGTTTTTTACTCTTGTTATCAACATTCACTGCAAATTCAAGTGCATCAACTCCCGATGAATTCATTTTCATACGACTGTTCATTTGAGAACTTTCGTTACTAACAAGTTTTTTTCTTGCATGTTGCATAAAATCACGAAGAACAAAGCCACCTAAATCACTTGAATAAAGTATTCCTTTATGCAATTCTTCTTTATCTGTTGCATCCAGTGTTCCTTGTGAACGATCTGCCATTTTCATATAAGAGAGTTTCATAGCATGTTTCATATAGATCGTGCCATTTTCCAAATACAGAGCAATAACCGGTTTATCAAATTTTTCTACACCTGAATGAAAATCTATAATGAAATTTCCTGCATCATAATATTTTCCTTCTTGCAGTGCCATAGGACGTCCTGAACCACCACCGGTAATCATAAACTGTACCATCGCTTTACCGTTTTTATCTGCTACTAAGGTTTCAACAGCATCAGGAATATACTGCAGCAGTTGCACATCTACACGTCTGTTACCAACCTCAAGAGATGCATCAAAACTGTTACCCCCCAATTTTGAAAGATAGAACATTTTGTCAAAGTATGCTTTTTGTTTTAGATCCTGCGCTTGAATAACAATATAAGGATCAGAACTGAGCATTGCAGAAGTACTTTGACCTTCACGAATATGCATACTCCCCTCATACCCAACATATCTTGTAATTGCAGCACCAATAAGTACAATTAAAAATGCCACATGAAAGATAAAAATAGGTGCTTTTTTTATTGTGTACATTTTATAGTGAAAAATATTATAGATTAAATTAATCGCTAAAAGTCCAAGAAGTATCTCAAACCATCGTGCATTATAGATCTCTGCTTTTGCAGTCATTGTCCCATAATCATTTTCAATAATTGTTGCATATCCTATCGCTACTGCGAAGATAAGCATTAAAATTGCCATTGTTTTCATAGAACCTATGAAAGAGAGGAGTTGTTTCATACCTAATATCCTTATTTTATAGAAATTTATTTTAATCAATATTCACTAATAGAAAGTATATAAAAAGAAGTTTAACTTTTTTTCACTTGAAAAACGATCTCAAAATCTCCATTTTCCAACGCTTTGGCTTCATACTCAAAAAAATCTACTATTTTTGCATACAGAGGTGTCGGTTCATGAAAAAACTTTCCTACAAGTCGCTCATTCTCATTTTGAATAATACGCAAAGCATTCATCGTATTTACCATAGGTTCTGGCGGTGAACATTCAGTCGCATCAAATTCATAATATACAAGACCATCTTTTTCATACTTATAAAAATCCAATGTAGTCATTGGAATCATTACTTTTTCTTTTTGCACTCTTTTCCTTTACTTAGACAAAGTTATGGTAAAACACTTTTTCGCACCATCACATAATGTTACACTTCCATTATGTGCTTCGGCAATCTGTCTTGAGAGAACAAGTCCCAAACCATTTCCTTTTAATTTTGTACTTTTAAATGCTTCAAAAAGCTCTTTCTCATTTTCTATATCAATACCTGTGTCATAAATTTTAAAAATATGAAAATGTGCATCTGTACTATGTGTAATTTCAACTCTGCCACATTCATCTTCATCTGCTTCAATAGCATCTATAGCATTTGTTATAAAATTTGAAAAAAGCATCTCCAAAAGATCTTTATCACCGTTTATTTCAAAATCTTCTTTAGGAAAA
>JAMOSE010000136.1 GCA_027063215.1 Sulfurimonas sp.
GTAGCTGTAATTGGACCGATTGTTGAGCCACATCCCATATCAGAACGGGTTACAAATTTCTGAGTACTCTCTCCCATCGCATCAGCTACTTTTAAAAATTTTGCCATTGTCTGAGTGTTTGTTGCATAACGCTGATTGGCATTGATTTTTATTACAACACCCCTGTTTATGTATGGTGCATGATTACTGTCATGCTTTGCAGGATAGTTTGGATGAATAGCATGCGCATTATCTACACTCATCATTAGAGAGCTACGTATCATGCCAATATACTCTTCATAATCATCAAAAAGACGATGCAGTGTATTTTCCAAAAAGCTTCCCCCAGCTCCACTTGTACTTTCACTTCCAACCTCTTCATGATCACTTGCAATAAAAAGCATAGGTTTTGTTGCATCCACACTACAAAGAGCCAACATCCCGACATAACACGAAAGCAGATTGTCAAGTCGTGCACTTGTTATAAAATCATCACGAAGTCCGACAAAAGAGGCTTTTTGCGCATCATAAAAACTGAGCTCATGTGCATAGATCTCTTTTACATTCTCTACACCTGCTTTTGCTAACTGCCAACGAAGAAAATCATCAAAATCAAAGTCATCATTCGTTGTTAAAATCGGGCAGATATCTGTCTGCTTATTTATTGTTCGATCTTTATTGGCTTTCTCATCCAAATGAATTGCCAAGGAAGGGATCATTGCTATCTTTTTTTCAACATTTAAAAGAGTGCTCTCTATCTCATTTTCACTATTAAGATAGCTCACACGACCGGCAAGGGAGAGATCTCTGTCAAACCATGGATTCAGTAAAAGTCCTCCATAGCTTTCTACCCCAAACTTTACAACACCATGCTCTTTTATTGCAGGATTTGGTTTTAGCTTGAGATTTGGTGAGTCTGTATGTGTACCAATCATTACGTACTCTTTTTTCTCTTTAGGATAAGTAAAAGCAATAACAGAAGAGTCATTGCGCGTTACATAGTACTTTTTACCAGCTTCCAAAAACCACTTTTCATTCTCATGCAACAATTTAAAACCGGCATTTTCAAACATCATCGTCATATTTTGTGTTGCATGAAATGGTGTAGGTGAAGCATCTAAAAAGCCTAAAAGTCCCTCATTGAAATCTTCTTTATTCATTATCTTCTACTTCCTCATTCATAGATTCATCATATAAAACAGCTTGGTTTCTTCCATGCTCTTTTGCATAATAGAGTGCAATATCTGCCTCTTTAATGGAACTCTTTACCTTTTTAAGAGTGTGATGTTGTGCTATTCCTATACTAATGGTTTTTGAAAAATGATTACCATTTACATCAAAAATAAGCTGTGAAAAATTCTCTCTTATATTATTTGCAATTTTAATTGCATCTTTACTGGTAATATTAAACAGTATCAGTAAAAACTCTTCACCGCCTAAACGTAATGCAATATCAGAACCTTTTATTGATTTTTTAAGTAAATCAGTCAAAGCAACAATAACTTCATCCCCTACATCATGTCCGTACGTATCATTCACACTTTTAAACAGATCAATATCCAACATAAAAAATATACAGCTTTTATCTTCAATCTCTCTTGTAACATTTTCTAAATATCCTCTGTTATATAAACCAGTCAAACTGTCTCGCAGACTTTTTTCTTTTAAAATATCTGTAAGATATTTACTTTCCAAAACAGGCTGAGCAAGTTCAAAATAGTTTCTTATAATCGGCTCATAGGAGCGAATTTTTTCGATCTCTTCTACACTATGTTCACGTATATGCAACACTATCGAAATCGAATCACTGATTTTAAACGGCATACAAAAATATTCACATCCTTCATTGTAGCATGTCATACAAATTTTGTAAAATTCACTTGAGAGTACATTAGATGATGTTCTATAGGCTCTACAATCATTTGCAACAGTTGCAAATGCACTTGCAGGAAGTCTATTCTCATCAACTCTGTTATAGATGATCTTTCTTGTCAGTGTTTTATCATTTATCTCTAGAATTAAGAAGTGTTCTATCTTAAAACGATCCTCTAAAATATGTGCAAGTCTTTCATAGATAATCTCTTTCTTATCATCTAACTCTATCGTCTTTTTAAATCTAAAGATCTCACTTAATTCATTCAGTTTTTCTGCTACTTTTCCGGCCTCATCAGAGAGTTGTGTCTGTACATAACTTGAAAAATCCCCACTGTAGGCTTTTGAGATCCCCTCTTCAAGATCATTAAAAAGCTTAATGTAAGGTTTTACAAATCTTCTTCCGATAAACATTGCTATTATTAAAAAAACAATTGTAATTGCTATGATTTTAACAGTAATCACAACACCTTCTGAACGAACTGGTGTAATATCAACATCCATGCTTATAACACCTAAAACATCACCATCTTTTGCATTGGTATGACATTGTAAACAATTAGGCGTTTCATTTTTTTTAGCTATATAGGGTATTGCTATTGAAATAATAGCTTTATCTAAATTTTCATGTATTTCATAACTACGCTTACCCTCTTTAGCTACCTTTGCTTCAAGATTTGAGTACATATTTTCATTACTCGTACCATTGCCAAAAAGCTCTATAACTTTTTTAGATCGAAAAAGATGCAAATTTTGAACCTTTTGATGTTTAATCATATTGTTTAAAAAGAGTTCTCTTTTATCCATCGTATTGTTTACCATATCTGAGGTTAAACTATCCCGAATTGAGAGTGCTATAGAATTAGCCTGATTTAACGCCACTGATTCTGAAAAAGTTTTAAAATTTACAATGATATTTGTAGAGATAATCAATGTCAAGATAATAAATAAGAATAAAACTGTTGTTAAAACTTTCTTCTTTGTTGATGACATTGTTACCCTTTGCTTTTAAAATTTATTTTTCAACACATCATGAGAGATTGAAACAGCCATATCTTTCACTTCTGTTGCAACTGCATCTACATTGGTAACGATCTCTGCATTCTCTTGTGTTTTTCTATCTATCTCAGCCACAGTATCATTAATATTTGAAATATCACTGCTCTGCTCTTCAATAGAAACACTGATATCAGTGATAGATTGCGTTAAAACATTAATATTTGCATTAATCTCTGCCAATGATTTTTGTGTACGCTCAGCTAGTTTTCTTACTTCATCTGCAACAACAGCAAAACCACGACCATGCTCACCTGCACGTGCTGCTTCAATAGCAGCATTAAGTGCTAAAAGATTTGTCTGTTCTGCAATATCTGCAATAATTGAGATCACAGATTTAATATCATTTGATTGACTCATAACTTCACCTGTTTTGAGTGATGTTTCACGTCCAGACTCATCAATATTTTGCATACGATCCGCTGCATCTTGAAGCATTTTTGCCTGTTCTATGGTTGCTTGACTGAGTGCATCCATCTGTTCTTGTAAAAACTCTGCTTTTGTAAGAAGCTCATTTGCACTCCCTGAAGAGTTTTGTAACATTGAGATAATTGCCTCTCGAAGCGCATTAATATTATCAATAAGAATTTTAAATGTACTCCCCTGCTCAAATCCAGATACCACAACCTCTGGTGTATAATCATAATTAGAATATTTATCTAAAATATTATTCAATGCTGCTACACGCTCTTGTAATTGAGAGAGAGCACCATTAATAGTTGCTTTTAGATTTTGTAAACTTTCATTAGAAGTTTGTGCTTCAATACGTACATTTAAATGACCATCTGTCATCTTTTGCATTATCTCTTGAGTATTTAAGATAAACTGATTATCTTCTTCTATACTGTTTTTTGTTCTTTTGATATTTTCATTGACAACTTTTGCCATTTGACCAAGCTCATCTTGCGATCTGTCATCAAGAAGTTCTATATCATCTCTATCTCTATTGATATAATCAAAGAAATTTACAAGTCCTCTTTGAAATTTTGCAATTGCACCTGTAATATCATCAGTAATTTTCTTTGATAAAACTATAATTAAAAGCATTACAGCAAGAAGAACACCCAATAAAATATAAAGTTGTGTTTGCGTACGATCGAGTGCTGTATCAACAGTTTTTAAAAGTTTCTCAGATAGATAATCATCCCCTTTTTTTAATAAATTTATTTTTTGTGTAATTACATCAAACCAGTGTCCCGAATCTTCTCCAAAACCACCGATCTTTTTTGTTTTAAAGGCGATATCACGCATACGATTTACTTCATCAACTGCTTTCCC
>JAMOSE010000137.1 GCA_027063215.1 Sulfurimonas sp.
AAAGAGCTACTTGACTCTTTGACACAAACACAAAAAAATGTTGTAATAGAGATTAAAGACTCTATCTCTATTACATCTTCACTCATTGGGTATTTTACAAAACTTGTACAAAAAGAGGGAATAGATCTCAGTATAAAAGTAGGCGATCCAAGTTTAATGGAACTTTTTGAAGATTTGAATCTGGTGACACTCTTTAAGGTAAGAAAGGCATAGAAGATGACAATTAAAAATAAATTGAAGTTAATTACTGCGATAGTTGTATCTTTTGCAGTTGTTATTATTGCTTTGACAGTAAATGATGCTTTCAAGAAGGAGGCTGTTATTGCTCAGGCAAAAGAGTTAAACATTCTTTCTCAGAAACTTTCATTATTAATCCATGAAACACAAAAAGAAAGGGGAGCTAGTGCCGGTTTTCTTGGTTCTAAGGGGAAAAAATTTGGAGCAATTCTGAAAAAACAGAGAGTGCTTACAGATGATCGTTATGCTGAGTTAAAAGCGTATGTGAAAACTTTGGATTTAGAGAGCTATATGCAGAGTTTGCAGACAAGTATTCATGCTGTTATGAGTGGAATGGACAAGATAGGTACTATTCGTTCACGTGTAGATAACTTTACGATCTCTGTAAAAGAGGAAGTAGGATACTACTCGGGGGTAAACAGAGATATTTTACATGTGGTTTCACTTACGGCAAAACTTGCAGATACACCGGAACTTGTAAAAGCACTCAGTGCCTATACAAATTTCTTAAAATCAAAAGAGAGAGCAGGGATCGAGAGAGCTGTTATGAGTGCAACTTTCTCAGCAGATAAGTTTGGATCAGGGATATTTGCTAAGTTTATTACACTGATGGCAGAGCAAAATGCCTATATGGATGCTTTTATCAGCATTGCACCGGATGATTCTGTTACTATGTATAAGCAAATTATGAATTCTCCTGTTGTTTCAGAAGTAAACAAAATGCGAAAAATTGCTGTTTTAAAAGCAAATGAAGGTGGATTTGGAGTAGATGGTGTTGTCTGGTTTAAGACAATAACAAAAAAGATCAATCTTTTGAAAAAAGTGGATGATAATTTAGCCAAAGAGAATGACAAACTCCTTGCAAAAGTAGAGTCAGAGTATAAAACAAGTACTATTATTACACTCGTTGGATACACAACATTCGCTATAGCGGTATTTATCATTATCTTGATAATTGCACGTGGAGTCAATAAAAGCGTTGAAAGTTCACTTAATAAAATCCAGTGTGTTTCTAATGATCTTGACCTTTCATGTAATGTAGTTGTGGAGGGAAATGATGAAATTTCACAGATATCACGTGCCCTTCATACTATGATTGTCTCTTTTAAAGAGAGTGTCTATAGTTCTCAGGATGTAGCAACTGCCACAACAAGAGAGAGTAACAAACTCAATGAAGTTGTTGAAGTTCTTGCAAAAAACAGTGAAATTGAAGAGGAAAAAATTACAGATGTTAATGGTCTTATCTCTGAGATCGGAGAAAAGCTTGATCTTGTAGAAGAATCAACAATTGTTGTAACAGAGGATCTGGATGCTACATTTAATGTGTTAGGTACTTTTATAGTTAAACTTGAATCGGTAGTAGAGTCAATTGAAAATGGAAGCCAACAGCAACAGGAACTTGTGAGTAAAGTTGCATCACTGACAGAACAGGCAAAAAATATTAAAGATGTTCTTGCTATTATTTCTGATATTGCAGATCAGACAAACCTTTTAGCTTTGAATGCTGCTATTGAAGCAGCGCGTGCAGGGGAACATGGACGTGGTTTTGCTGTAGTTGCCGATGAGGTTAGAAAGCTGGCAGAACGTACACAAAAATCACTTTCTGAAATTAGTGCAAATGTTAATTTGATTACACAAAATGTTGTAGAGATATCAGAAGAGACAGACAAAACATCACAAAGTATGCATCATATTGCAGAGTCTGCACAAAATTTAATTGTATCATCACATGAAACAAAAGATAACCTGGTTATTACAAAAGACAAATCAACAGATGTTATGCATCAAAGTGTTTTTATAGCTACAAAAACAAAAACACTGATTGCTACAATGGATGAGATAGTAAATGTTGCCTCTAAAAACGGTCAACTACGTAATACGGTTGAAGAAGCCGTTGAATCTTTATCCAAAGATGCACATAAGCTTCAATCTGAACTGAGTAAGTTTAAAATCTAATGTCTAAAGAACAAATTGAGACATTTGAAAAAAATGAGCTTTATGCCTCTTATCAGGCTGATTTGACTTTTGAAAAAGAGTTGAATATTTTGCGAAATGATTTTTACTATCAAATGATCGATGCAGAAGCTACAGTTTTTGTAGATTTTATGTATCGTCCTTTGGATATTTTAAGTGGTGATGCATACAGTGCAAGACGTATAGATGAGAACAAAACTTTTTACCTGCTTGTAGATGGTATGGGCAAAGGAGTTTCTGCATCTTTTACAGCTGTAATTATGACGACATTTATAAATCATTTGATTGATAAAATGATTCGACACAGCAATTTTAGTATGGATATGCTTATAAGCGAGTCTATAGATTTTATAAAGCCTGTATTGCTTGAAGATGAAGTCTTAGCTATTGATTATATCTGTTTTGACAGCTATTTTTCTGTTTTGGAATATGCAAAATTTGCAATGCCTCCGTTTTTATTGCATACAAAAAATGATGGTGTTATTAAGCTTAAATCAAATAATATACCGCTGAGTAAATGGCAAGCAAACTACAAAATAGATCGCTATAATATTAAAGATATTGATAAGTTTCTTTTTTATAGTGACGGTATCGTTGAAAATAGTACGATTGAAGCAGGTTTTACCTATGCCGCTTTTATAGAAGAGGATTTTAAATCTTCCTTTACAAGAGAGGATTTTAAAGAGAAATTTTTTGCACGTATAACCCAACCGGAAGATGATCTTACTCTGATTTTTATCAATCGGCTGGATATGCAAAAAGAGACGCTTCTTGGTCAAAAGGTTTTTAGCACATCCCTTGAAGCAGTTGAGCGTGCAAATGTATGGTATGAAGAGATATGGCAGCATATTCATTCTGAAACCAAACTGATGTACAGAGCCGGTATTGTTTTTAGTGAACTTTTTATGAATGCTTATGAGCATGGTAACCTTGGTCTTGATTCTGCTACAAAACACAGATATATTGAAGAAGATATCTACTTTGAAAAACTTAAAGAACTTCAAAAAGAGTGCAGTAAAAATATTACTGTAAGTGTTTATAGAATTAAAGAGATGAGTGAAGAGTATATTATCACAAAAATCTGTGATGAGGGAGAAGGCTTTGATACACAGATCTTAAGTCAAATCTTTAGAAATTCCAAAAAATATAATGGCCGTGGTGTTTTTGTTTCTAGAAAAAACTCTATGGGTATTTACTACAATTCAAGAGGAAATTGTGTTTTGTTTTTAAATAAAATTTAAATATTAGACTTCTTGCATAACCTCTTAAATCTAAAGATGTTGATTAGAGTGCATTAATTTTTTAAGATAAAAATTGAGTAATAGCCGTAGCTATTGGGATAGTTTTATCTTGAAAAAGTGATGTGCTATAAGCAATATATTTTTTGTAAGAGGTTATGCAAGAAGTCTATTTATTTTAAAGTTATATAATTGAGTTATAAAAACAATAAGGAAACATTATGGCTAAAGAATTATCTTTTGAAGAAGAATCATTAGAGTATCACAGAGCAAAAGGTGAGTTTGATACAGCAGGTAAAACTGCAACACTCTTGACAAAACCGTGTAATACGCAAAAAGAGCTTTCAATGGCTTACTCTCCAGGTGTTGCTTATCCATGTTTAGAGATACAAAAAGATCAAGAAAAAGCGTATGAATATACAAACAAGGGCAACCTTGTGGCTGTTGTCAGTGATGGAACTGCTGTACTTGGACTTGGAGATATAGGACATTTGGCAGGGAAACCTGTAATGGAAGGCAAGGGAGTCTTGTTTAAATCTTTTGCAAATGTCGATGCTGTTGATATTGAGTTAAATACCAAAGATACAGAGGAAATTATTCAAATTGTAGCTGCAATGGCGGATAGTTTTGGCGGGGTAAACTTAGAGGATATTTCAGCGCCTAGATGTTTTGAGATTGAAGAACGTCTTAAAGAGATCTGTAATGTTCCTGTTTTTCATGATGATCAACATGGTACGGCTGTAATTACTACAGCAGGACTTATCAATGTATTGGAAATGAGTGAAAAAAATGTAGCAGATCTTAAAGTTGTTATCATCGGTGCGGGAGCTGCGGGTATAGCCTGTGGTAATATGTACAAAGAGCTGGGTGTGCAACATATTATTATGCTTGACTCCAAAGGTGTTATTCACAGCGGCAGAGATGATCTCAATAAATACAAAAAGATGTTTGCCCTTGATACTGAAGATAGAACACTAGAAGATGCAATGAAGGGTGCAGATATGGTCTTAGGACTCTCTGGAGCTGATCTCATCTCTGCTGATATGGTAAAAAGTATGTCAGATACACACCCTATTATCTTTGCCTGTGCAAATCCAAATCCTGAGATTAAACCAGATGTAGCAAAAGCGGCACGTCCGGATATTATTATAGGAACAGGACGTAGTGATTATCCAAATCAGGTCAATAATGTACTTGGTTTTCCACAGATCTTTCGTGGTGCATTGGATGTACGAGCAACAAAAATTACAGAACATATGAAACTTGCAGCTTCCCGTGCTTTGGCTTCTTTGGCTAAAGAGGAAGTTCCAGCGCATGTAAAAGCTGCACATGGTCGTGGTGATGATATGAAGTTTGGATCTGAGTATATTATCCCTTCACCGTTTGACAGACGTGTTCTTGTTTATGTTGCTTCAGCCGTTGCACAGGCAGCTATTGAAGATGGTGTGGCTCGTGTAAAAGATTTTGATATGGATGCCTACCGGGTAAAACTACAGCGTTTGGCTGATCACCTAGACGGTAAGATCTAGAACTTTTAGATCCGCTTGGCCTCACTATAGAATTTTTTGAGGCCAAGTTTTGCTTTTGCATCGAGTCTGTAAGAGATAAGATCAAGATACGCAAGAATATCGTGAGGATCTACTGCTGTTTTTTTTGATGCCTGTTGTAAAAGGTACATTGGAATTTTCTGTTTTTTCTTTAAAAATGCTCTCTCTACTCTTTTATAATATTGTTTATCTTTATGGTAGCACAGCAGTGCAAAAACAAAAGGAAGCTTATACTTTTGTTGCCAGAGTTGTGCCAGATCATTATAGTTGTCGTTCTCTAAAGCATAACGAAGTGCTTTATCTCCAATAAGAATTTCTCCCTGCTGTTTTAATACTTTTGCCAAAATATTAGAAGATGCGGACTCTTTGTCTTTTTTGTTTTCTTTGGATGGAATAACCAAAACACTGCGTACCTCTTTTTTTGCAATGATCCCGAGATTGACATATCTGTAGGGTTTGGCTTTTATACTTGAGATAAAAGCGGCATCAACACGTCTGTTTATAAAAGAGTGATTAATCTTTGCAGGAACATTTTTTTTATATTCCATAATAGCTTTAGCCTGTGTAGTACGGGTAAAGCGTTTCATAAAAAGATGAAAGGGTAAAAGATTGAGGTATTCTATTTTTCCAAAAATCATATGAAATTATATCGCACTTAACTTATCTTAGATATAATTGAGTCATTAAATTTTAGAGGCATTATACATATGATACGAGTAGAATTTTTAGGACCGATACAAAAAGATGCGTTAGAAGTTGAGATAAGTAACTTAAATGAGCTTGCAGCAATTTTGCAAGAAGATAAAGAGCTTGCAGAGTGGTTGCAAAACTCTGCTGTGGCTGTTAATGATACAATCGTTACTTCATTGGATGTAGCACTGCAAGATGGTGATAAAATTTCACTGCTTCCTCCTGTATGTGGAGGTTGAGCGATGCTAAGTCTATATGATGGTGCGCTCAATGTGCCAAAAATTTTAAAAGAGTGGTATGAAGAGGAGGCACAAAGTAATTATGGTGCCTATCTGCCTTTTGTAGGAACAGTGAGAAGTGAAGATGGTATAGAAGGGCTGAGTTTTGACATCTATGAGCCTATCTTAGAGTCTTGGTTTGAGGCATGGCAGCAAAAAGCTAAAGCAAAAGGTGCGATTATCAAGATGGCACACTCCAGAGGGGATGTACTGCTGCATGAGTCCTCTTATATTGCTGCGGTTTTTTCACCAAAAAGACGTGTTGCGTTGGAGTTTATTGATGCATTTGTAGAAGATTTTAAAGCAAGTGCACCGATCTGGAAATATGACTTAAAAGATGGCAAACGCATCTATGCAAAAGATCGCTCAACTGCCATTGAAGGAAGTGGAATCTTAGGAGCAAAACAATGAGTATTACAGGAGTAGATTTTATATCGTATGAGACAAGTCAAAATATGCTGGAGTTACTGCAGGTAAATAACCATCGCTATGAAAGAGTACCGCTGAGTGACTCTTTGGGGCGTGTGTTGGCTGAAGATATCATTGCTGAGTATAATGATCCGCAGTTTGCTACAGCTTCTATGGACGGTTATGCCGTACGTTATGAAGATCTGCAAAAGGGTGAGCTTGTTGTTCTTGGTGACAATCCTGCAGGACATGATGAAACAAGAGTTTTGGGTGAGGGTGAGTCGATTAAGACCTTTACCGGATCTATGATGCCAGAAGGAAGTGATACGCTCATTCAGATTGAAAATGTTACTTTTGAAGATGGCAGGATTATCATTCATGAGATGGTCGAGCAGGGCAATGCGGTCAGACCTGTGGGTGAGGGATATAAAGCCGGAGAAATTCTTATAGAAAAAGGTACAAAGATTACCTTTGCAGAGATTGGTGTCTTGGCAGGGCTAAACTGTGTTATGGTTAAAGTAGCCCTTCGTCCACGTGTTGCAGTAATTGCAACGGGGAGTGAGATTTTAGATCTGGGTGAAAACTCAGATAATCCTGCACAGATAAGAAGTTCAAACAACTACACCCTTGCAGCTCTTTTTGAGAGTGCGGGTGCAGAGGTGATTCAGCTTGGAACAGCACCGGATGACAAAGATGCAATTATGCAGACTTTTGAAAATGCACTTGAATCAGCAGATATACTGGTAAGTACCGGCGGGGTAAGTGTGGGTGATTATGATTTTGTAAAAGATATCATTCCGCGTTTGGGTGCTGAAGTTGTTTATAAAGGTGTTGGAATCAAGCCGGGTCGCCATATTCTTGTTGCGCAACGTGGACAGAAGTTTATCTTGGCACTGCCTGGTTTTGCCTACTCTTCAACTGTGACAGCTATTTTGTATGCTCTACCGCTTATTGCAAAGATGCAAGGCAAACAAAGAGCGTACAAGAAGGTTGCCGCAAAACTGCAGGAAGATTTTAAAAAGCGTAGTCAATTTACAGAGTTTACAGCCTGTAATGTTGTTGTAGAAGATGGTGAGTATTTTGTAAACTTTGAAGGTAAAAAGGTTGGATCTTCTGCAATTTTAGTCAATATGTTGCATAACTCAGGACTAATGATTGCCGGAGAAGAAGATAAATTTTTAGAAAAAGGTACCTATGTATCTGTAATACTCTTGGATGAACTCTAATGAAAGCACTGACAATTAACCATCAGACAAAAGCAATAGCTGAGATAGATATCGAGATGAAAGCAAATACTGTCTATACCTTTTTTAGCTCGATCCTCATTGATGAGCTGGAATCTATGAATGAGCATATTATCTATAGTGATGCCAATGCTCTGAGTGAGAAGAAAAAGCCTTATTTTATAGGAGAACAGCTGATCATAGGGGATGCTTTGATCTTTGGCCGTATTGATTTTAACGATACGGATGTTAAAATTCCAAAAGAAGATCTTGCAGCACTTATAAATTATGAGGTGAGTGATTTTTACAAAGATGTTTTAGCGCTGCTCTCTACTACAGATATCAATCTTTATCGTACTTTTGAAGTAGAAAAAAACGGTGAAAAGATAGCGCTCAACACCGAATGGGTGCTTTATACTTTTAATATTGCCGATGATCGTACAAAAGAGTACTTTATCAATGAACTGCAAAAAGTTTTAGATAGTGGTGAAAATGTAGAAGCGTATATGCAGAAGATGGCACAGCTTGCTATGAATGTAGCAGGGTAAAATTGATAGAGACAGAAAGTCTCTATCTAGTTAGTTCATAGTTGAGAGAGAATTAAAAACACTTATAAATAGAGAGAGAAAGACAAGTGCTACAAAGATAGCATAAACCCAAACAACCCATTGATTATAGCCACCAACTTCCCGCATAGTCTCTATTCTTGTCTCAATATCATCAATATTTGCTTCTATTTCTGCTTTTTTCTTTTTATAGCCTTTATAGATAAAGTAGGTAGAAAATCCTCCTGCAAGTACACCGACAAGTAATCCTCCAAAAGGTATGATACCTGCTATTAAAGTTACTACAAAAAGAATAAGAGCCGGAATATACTGTTTTCTGTAGAGTAAAAAAGCCCATCCTCCAAAAAAAGCCCACCAGCTCCAAACCCATTTCATGCTGTCAATACCATTTATATTAAACTTTGAAAAAGCATTTTGGTACCAGAGTGTTTTTTCCGGTTTGTTTACAAATGCTTCAATCATTGCATTTTCATAATCTTGTTCTTCCATTTTAAAACCTTTTGTGTTATTTAT
>JAMOSE010000138.1 GCA_027063215.1 Sulfurimonas sp.
ATAACGATACTTCCACTCTCTATTTCCATCATATTATCCTGCTAAATCTACCATATTCCACATTGGTAAAAAGATACCAAGTGCTAAAACCAGTACAAAACCGGCAATGGCCATAATCAGGATCGGCTCTATCATTGTTGCAATATTATCAACTATATAATCAAAACGATCCTTATAAATTTTTGAGACTTTAACAAGCATCTTGTCGAGTCCACCACCCATCTCTCCGGCTTTTATCATCTCTACCACCATATTTTCAAAAAGCTCTGCATCTTCAAAGCCTTGATGCAAAGATTTTCCCTCTTCTATAGCTGTTGGAATTTTTGCGATAGCCTGTTTCAAGTAGCTGTTGTCTATAATCTTCTCTGCAATACGTAAGGCTTCAATCATTGGTATACCAGCCTCAACAAGCACCTGAAAAACATAGACAAAGCGACTTACCATTGCAAAGAGTGTTGCTTTTCCAATGATATAAATTTTCAAGAGTAGTTTGTCAAGAAGAAAACGAACTTTTTCATTTTTTTTGTACATTGTATTGATTCCAATGGCCATAAGAAATGCAGCTACAAGGATATATGGTCCATACTCCCGTAAAGCATACTCCAGCCACAAAAGAAACTGTGTAGGCAGTGGCAACTCCATTTTTGTACTCTCAAAAAGAGATTTAAACTGAGGAATAACAAAGAGGGTAACAACACTAAAAGCAATGCCCATAGCAACCATAATAAAAAGAGGATAACGTGTTGCTTTTTTAAACTTCTTTCGGTTATCTAAAATATTTTGAAGGATGGTTGTAAGTTTTGTAAGTGATTCTGCAAGGCTTCCTGTCTCCTCTCCAAGTTGTATCATCGACAAAGAGATAAAACCCAACTGCTTTTTATAGGGAAGCGCAGCATTATAAAAGCCCTGTCCACCTTCTATATCTGATACAATATTTTCAAAAATTGCTTTTAACATTTTGTCATCTTGCGTTCGAATACTTTCACTGATGACATAATTGAGTGGTAATCCAGCATCAAGCATAATAGCCATCTGATCAAAAATTGCAATCAGTTTCTCTGTATTTGCCGGTCTTTTTTTAATGGGATTTTGAAACTTTCGATCAAGCTCTTTAAAGATAAAAGAGAGTGGTTTACTGGTTTTTTGAACTTTTTTCATCACTCCGATATTACGATCATAAAACTTTTCAATAGCCTCTATTTTATTCTTTGCTTCAATAACAATAGAGCCTCCTTTTTTTCCGGCTCGGTAGGCTATTTTAAAGTAACTCATTAGTACTCTTTTATCACTCTTAAGATCTCTTCAACAGTTGTTATACCTTCAACTACTTTTCGCATACCATCAAAGATCATCGGCTCATAATTGTTACTCTCTAATGCATATTCCATAATCGTTACTTTATTTGCATTTTCAGCAATAAGTTTTGTAATATGCTCATCAACTATAAGTATCTCTGAAACCATAGTTCGTCCATAATAACCACTAAAATCACACTGACTACATCCCTCTCCGGCATAAAAAACTGTCTCTTCATTTACACCATATTCACGTACTTTATCTAAAAGTGAACTTGGCAATTTCACTTCATGTTTACAATACGGGCATACTTTTCTTACAAGCCTCTGTCCAACTATACCCGTTAATGCGTCGGCTATCAGATAGGGCTTGAGTCCCATTTGAATCATTCTTGGAATGGCACCTGGAGCATCATTGGTGTGCAGTGTTGAAAAGACCATATGCCCTGTCAGTGCTGCTTGAGCCGCAGCATTGAGTGTCTCAAAGTCACGTATCTCCCCGATCAAAATAACATCAGGATCTTGACGTAAAAAAGATTTTATGGCACTTGCAAAGGTAAGACCTATCCCCTCATTAACCTGTATCTGCTGCACAAGCGGCAAACGGTACTCTACCGGATCTTCTGCTGTCATCACTTTATTTGAGATATTTTTGATCTCGTTTAAGGCTGCATAGAGTGTTGTTGTTTTACCACTTCCCGTAGGTCCGGTAATAAGTAAAATACCATAAGGCGATTTAATCAGTCTGTTAAATTTTTCTAGATTTTCATTAACAAAGCCGAGATCTTCAAGCTTTAAAAGAACTTTTTGACGATCCAGGATCCTCATTACTAAAGATTCACCAAATATTGTAGGGGTTGTAGAGAGTCTAAAATCATACTCTTTGCCATCAATAGTTAATGAAAAACGTCCATCTTGTGGAACTCTTTTCTCTGAAATATCTATATTTCCAAGAAGTTTAATCCGTGAAGAGAGTGCATTATAAATGCCAAGATCAAACACAAAATTTTCAATGAGCATCCCATCAATACGTGATCGAACCATCATCTCATGCTCTTCAGGTTCAATATGAATATCACTTGCACGTTTTTTAATAGCCTCAGAGATAATCAAAAAGATAAGTTTCATAACAGCACTGTCTTCGCCCTCTTTTTTCAAGCCCTCTGATTGAAGCTCATGTTTTACTTCAGCAATAAGTTCTCTTGTTTTTTTCAGTGTTTCAATACGATTGTGAACAACAATAATATCATCTTGATATGCAAGATAAACCTTAATTGGTTTTAACGGCACTATACGTTCTACGGCTTCAAGTGCATCATAATTGAGCGGATCACTTGTTGCAACATAGATAAAGTCTTCATCTTCTTTAAATGGCACAGCAAAAGCTGCCTTTAAAATATTCATAGGATATTTTGCCGCAACCGCATTAAAATCTATAACTTCCCCATAGAGGTCAATAAATTCAATATTGAGCTGTTTAGAGAGAACTTTTAAGAGCTCTTTTTGTGTAAGATAGCCTTCTGATATAAATATCTCACCAAGTTTTTTTGTATAGCCAAGCTCTTTTTGCTTTTTTAAGGCATACTCTAACTGTTCTAATGTAATAAGTCCATTATCAAGGAGAAGATCTCCCAGTCTTACTTTTTTATTTATCATTACTCTGCCACCTCTGTAAAATTCTTTCCACTTTTTTAGATGATGCAAAATGTTTATAGAGTTTTAAAATCTTTATTGCTTTTTCTTTCTCTCCCAAAACATAAAGTGAACGTGCATATAAAATCCAACTTTGCTCTTTTTTTCTATTCAGGTGATTTGCTTCTTTTGCCCATAAAAGAGATTTTTCATATCTCTGTTGCGCATAGTATTCCTTTGCTATACGAATAGCAATTTCATAACTTTTATGCTCTAAAAACTTCTTTTCTAAAAGTTCTACATCTACATCCGAATGCATTATATTTGCCAATGTTGTTTTGTGTGTCTCTTTTTTTTGCACGCTGTCTTTATTTGCAAGAGATTCTACTTTTTTTGCTCTCTTTGGTGTTTGCAAAGTTGATTCTTGAACCTCTTTTTTATCTGATATGGGTATCTCTTTTTTTATAACTACATAATATTTGATATGATTTTTTTTCAAAAGCGTTTTAATTTTTTGGTACTCTTTATAACTGTTTGTCTCTCCACAAACAAGATTAAGATAATTATTTTGATCTTCTATTTGACATTGCAATCCAAATTTCAAATATTTCTGTTTCATTTTTTCAATATAGGCTCTACTTTTTTCTTTTACCGATAAAGTAAATATTTTATAATGTTTTGCTTCTTTAGATCTAACCTGCTCTTGCTCTTTTTGAGATTTCTTTCTGCTTTTTAAATTTTTTACTTTTTCTTTTTGTATCGGAGCTGAATTTTTTGTATCTTCTTGAAAACTAAAAAACAGATACAAAACTCCCACACTGATACAAACAAGTATCAACACTACTACAAGTTTTTTGAACCTGTAAAAAAGATATTTTTTATAAAGAGTATCTAAATCAAACATGAATCAATCCATTCTCAATCGCTGCCATCATAATCACCCGTCTATCTATTGATGAAAACTTTTTAACACCACTTTGTAATGCAAAATTAACCAGTAAAAATGTTGTATGCAATAGTTTTTTGAGATCTCTAAAATTTCCTCCTGAAAGTTTATACAGAATTTTAAAATTTTTTTCGATAAGGGGCCATATATATTCATAATCAGATCTTTTAAGACTACTTTGTACAAAACCTTTTGCTTCATCAAAAGAGAGCTGTTCCATCTCCAACACCTTATGCGGTCTTGATACAAACTGAGGTTCATTCAAAAGCTTTTGTGATTCATGTTTATGCATTGCAAGAACAAACCAAAAGGCTTTAGAGTCCGCCAAAATCCGGATAGTTTCAATCATACTGTGTGAAAGTAACTGTGCTTCATCGATAATAACAACCGTATCTTTCTTACTGTAAATTTCACTGACCTGTTCTATCAACTCTACAAGGGAATGTCCCTGCACCACTGTATCACTTTTAATTATAAGCGTTTTTACAAAGTCAACCGGTTCAAAAAAAGGCACATCAAATTTAATAGTATCTACATGACTGGACAATGTAGCAAAATAGTTTAAAAATGCACTCTTTCCCACACCTGCTTCACCAATTAAAAAAAGCAACTGTTTATGACTGTTTTGCAAAATCTGGAGCATTTTTGACTCCATCTGTACTACATTATGATTCTTATAAAAATGCTCAACCGGATTTTTCTCTTCTTCAAATATTTGAGCAAGTACTTGGTAATCCATCTGCTCTCCATTACTTTCGATCATCAAAAAAATGATCAGATAAAAGATCAACATCATCAATCTTTGGCATACTCGCACCTGCAACAATTTTAGGTTGAATAACAATAAAAAGTTCTGTTTTTGTTTTAATATCTGCTTCATATTTAAAAAGCGGACTAATTAAAGGAAAACTACCAAGCACAGGCACCCCTTTTGTCTTTTTACCTTTTGCAATATTAATAAGTCCGCCAATTACTACTTTTTCTCCGTTTTTTACCTTTACAATTGAAGTCATCTGTTTTACTCTTGTATCTGGCGGTAAATCTCTTGTAACTTTAAATGCATTGTTACTGTTTTCTTCATTGGATAATCTACTGACTACAGGATTGATTTTCATAATAATTTCATTATCAATACTCACTTCAGGAATTACAAACAGGGTTACCCCTACAAATGTTGAACCTATCGAGTATGTATTTGTTCCTGCTGCCGTACCGCCTGTCGTCGTAACAGAGCCGGTTTGAAATTTATAAGAGAGCTGTTCTCCAACATTAATAACTGCAGCCTGATTGTTCATTGTTAAAACTTTAGGATTTGAAACAACTTTTACATCCCCATATGTCTTTAAAAATTTTATAAAATTGGGCGTAGAAAAGTTATATGCTACATTATAGGTAGACCCATTTGAACCATTACTTCCTTTACCAAAAGCACCACTAAAAGAGAGTTCAAGTTGATCCCAGTCTATTCCTGTTGAGGAACTGTCATCATAGGTGAGTTCAATAATTTTTGCTTCTATTAAGACCTGCTTATGCATTTTTAACATCATTTGTTTAAGATAAGCACTAACTTTTTCAACTTCCTGCTTTGTTGCAGTAATTGTTAAAAGAGACGCATCTTTATTGATAAAAATTGATCTTTTAGAAGCTTTTGCATCTAAAAGTTTTTCAATATTATGTTT
>JAMOSE010000139.1 GCA_027063215.1 Sulfurimonas sp.
CGCTCATAACGGAGTGGTCCCGTGTTCGAGTCACGGCGAACCCACCACTTACAATTTTCTAAATAACAATATTTTAAAAAATCATCAATTCATTTAAGTCTTTAATATTAAAAAATTAAGTTTTATCTCATAAAATATGACAGATTGTCAATAAATAGAGTGGACTAAGAGAGCTTCAGATATAATTGCACTATTAATGGATAAGGTGAAGTGAAGTGGGTAAACCAGTTATAAAATGGGTCGGTGGTAAAAGACAGTTGATACATGAGATCAAAAAACATATGCCACAACAATATAACAGATATTTTGAACCTTTTATAGGCGGCGCTGCTCTTTTTTTTGAACTGAAGCAAAAAAATAGTTTTATTAATGACTATAATCCAGAATTGACAAATTTATATGAGATTATTAAGAGTAAACCAAAAGAGCTCATAGCAGATCTAAAAAAACATAAAAATAGTGAAGAGTACTATTATGATTTAAGAGCTTTAGACCGAGATCCACAAAAATATAAAAAAATATCGAAAGTAAAAAAAGCAAGTCGATTTATTTTTCTTAACAAAACAGGCTATAACGGACTTTACAGAGTAAATAAAAAAGGTCAAAATAATGTTCCTTATGGTCGTTATGTAAATCCTACAATTTTTGAAGAAGAGAATATTTTGGAGTGTAGCAAAAGACTTCAAGATACTACAATAATGACAGGTGACTTTGAAAATATAAAAGAGCATATACAAGAGGGTGATTTTATCTATTTTGATCCGCCTTATGTTCCGCTCAATGCGACCTCTAATTTTACCGGCTATACAGATAAAGGTTTTGATGAAGATATGCAGTTTAGACTGAAAGAATTATGTGACTATATTGACGCTAAAGGTGCATATTTTTTACTTTCAAACTCCTATACAGATTTTATTTTAGATCTTTATAAAGAGTATACTATCATAACTGTAGAAGCCAACAGAGCTTTAAACTGCAAGGCAAATGGCAGAGGGAAGATCAAAGAAGTGTTAGTAAAGAACTATTAAGATCCAAAACAATGGCTAAAATAAATTTTCACCAAGCTTGGAAAAACATTTTTGAGAGATATAAGCTTCTAGAAACGATCAAAAAAGATGGCTTTGTAGATATAAGTGCAGATGCTATAAAAGCGGTAGATAACAAAGAACCGAGAAATCTAACAAAAATTGACTTTCGAGAAAAACTGCCGCATATTATGAAAGAAGAGGGGCTTTCCATTCTTGCTATAAAAAACGGTTTATATCGAATTGCTAAAAATGATCCTTTTATAGATATAGCCGAAGAGATAAGTACAAAAGTTATAACATTAGATGTTCCTCAAAATATTAGTACTATCGATCCTTTTAATATAAAATCTGAAAGTGCTGCTTTGGATATTGCTATGATATCAGGTATGCATCGAAGAGTTTTTCAAGAAGAGAGTCAGTTAACGGTTCGAGGACGATTACGAGGGAGTTTGAATTTTCATATTGCAGATGTAGCGTATAATGTTGAAGGTGTGCAAATCGAAGTAGATGGGGGCTATGAATCAAAAAGTGCTCTTCATCTCATAGAAGCAAAAATAGGCTACTCAAATAACATCAACATAAGACAGCTTTTGTATCCGCAACTCTATTGGGAGAGAGAATTAAAAGGGAAAAAAAAGATTAAAAGTTATCTCTTTTATCTCCAAAATGATATCTTTCGATTTATTCCCTTTTATACAAATGATACTATTGGTTATGTTGATTATGAAAATGAGATGGCTTTTCGCTTTAAAGAAGCGTTGAGCAATTTTTCGATCTATGATATTGCAGTAAATAGTAAAGATGTTGATACTTCTGTGCCTTTTCCTCAAGCAGATAGATTTGAAACACTCCATACAATGATCCTTTTACTCTCTCAAAACAGATGTTTAAGTAAAGAGGAGTTTAGTACTCATTTTGATATAGTTGAGCGTCAAATAGATTACTACTTTAGTGCATTAAAATGGTTAAAGGTTGCGAAGGAAGACCATAACTGTTTAGTTCTTACTCCAAAAGGAGAAGAAATTGTAAATTTACCATTTAGAAAAAGAGTAGAAGTATTGGCAAAAACTGTTTTTTCCGATCCTATTTTTAATGCAGTCTTGCATAACAAAGATATAAATTCAAACTATTTTTATCATTATAATATGTATAGTGAGAGTACGATTAAACGGCGTTTGGGAACTGTGCGTGCATGGATAAAGTATTTGAAAACAATTTTAGAACAAGATGAAAGTTGGCGGATTTGACTTTTAAACGCTACAAAAGTAGCATATCATTTTTCTTTTTTTGTGCTACAATCAAATAAAAAATATTTATAAAAGGATAATTATGGCTTTAGTAATGTTGATACTTATGAACTTGGCTGTTATGGCCTCACTTTATATAGCACTTTTTATACTGAGTAACTTTTTTGGAATCTATATAGATCAACAAAGTATGAGTGGGCTTTTTATGATGGCGGCACTCTTTGGTTTTGGAGGGAGTTTTATTTCGCTTTTTCTCTCCAAATGGATGGCTAAACGTTCTATGGGCGTTTCAATTATTGAGATGCCTTCAAATGAGACTGAGCGTTGGCTTGTCAGTACTATTGAGCGTTTGGCAGATGAAGCAGGTATAGGAATGCCAGAGGTTGGTGTATTTGATGCTGCTCCAAATGCCTTTGCTACAGGATGGGATAAAAACAACTCCCTTGTTGCTGTGAGTAGTGGACTTTTAGAGATGATGGGTCGTGATGAGATAGAAGGAGTGCTTGCACATGAGATAAGCCATATCAAAAATGGTGATATGGTGACTATGACATTGATGCAAGGGGTACTTAATACTTTTGTGATTTTTATTTCACGCATACTTGCTTCTATGGTAGCACGTGACAGAGAGGGCAATACAAATCAAATGATGTATTTTATGATTAGCATGGCTTTAGAGATGGTTTTTAGCCTCTTTGCTACGGCTATTTTAATGTGGTACTCACGTCATAGAGAGTATCGAGCAGATGAGGGTGCTGTTGATCTTAGTGGTGCAGAGGGTATCTACTATGCACTTGCAAAACTTGGACAAATTCCACGTGAGCAGTTAGCACTGAATGATGATTATAAGGCTTTTGGAATTGTCGGTTTTTTAGGAAGTTTTTTTGCATCGCATCCACCTATTGAAGCAAGACTTGAACATATTAAAGAGTATGCAGGTGTATAAGTATTATGACTCGTTTTAGCCATCCTTTTGCTGCCTTTGTTCCTGATGGAGCAGAGGTATTGATACTTGGGAGTTTTCCAAGCATAAAATCTTTTGAAGATAACTTCTATTATGCTCACCCACAAAACCAGTTTTTTAAACTTTTAGCTGCTGTTTATGATGAAAAAGCACCAAAGAGTATTGAGGAAAAAAGCAATTTATTACAAAAACATAAAATAGCTCTTTGGGATATGGTAGAGAGTTGTGAGCGAGAGAACTCACTTGATTCAAATCTTAAAAATATAAAAGTCAATGATATAGAGAGTTTTTTACGTAAATACCCTACAATCAAAAAAGTCTGTTTTACAGGAAAAACTTCCCAAAAACTCTATGATAAAAATTTTTCACATTTAGATATAGCAACTTACTATCTTCCAAGTCCAAGCCCGGCTTACAGGGCGATGAAGTTTGAAGAGAAGTTGGCAGAGTATAAGGCTGTTTTATGAGAATAATTGTAAAGGGTATTGAGTATTAAAAGAGATTGGCGGATTCGACTCAAAGAAAAGTTTTAGCTACTCTTTGGAAGTCCAAATTTTTGTGTAATAAGTTCACCTTCATTATTGAAAAAAAGATAGTAAAGTAGATCTTTTTTAACGGATAATCCTGCTAAATAGCGAAGCGCAAGATTAGCTTGTAGAGATGCTATGTGCATAACAATCGGGGCTGCAATACCTGCAGGTGTTTTATCTACTATTTTAAAAGAGTCTGAAAATGAGGATTCTTCTATAAAAGCTACTTGACCATGAAAAGCCTCTACGCTTCCATATACCCATGGTAGGTTTTTATCTTTGGCATAGCTGTTAATTTCAGCACGGGTAGGGAGGTTGTCTGTTGCATCAATGATTAGATCAACTGCTATCTCTTTTTTACTCCAGCCTAAAAAGTCTGTATTGTGAGCGATGGCTTTTGTGTAGGGACAACGCGCCTCAATAAGAGTTGCATTGATTACAGCTTTGTTTTTACCTTCATCACCCATTTTAAAGGCTATCTGTCTATGAATATTATGGAGACTTACTTCATCAAAATCAACCATATGAATTTCACCGATACCGCTTGCTCCAAGAGCAAAGGCAAGTGAAGATCCAAGTCCACCTGAACCGATAATGGCTATTTTTTTTGTTTGCAGTAGTCTTTGTTTTTCTTCTCCCCAGAGTTGAACCTGACGGTGAAAGTAGTTCATCATAAGTGTTCCCTTCTTTTGATGGCTTCTTTAAATCCCCATGTTCTACGAGAAGCAAGTACATCTGTATGATTCATATCAACTATCATAAGTTCTTCTTTATTTCCAAGGTGAGTGAGAAGTTCGCCATTAGGTGATACTAAAATAGAATCACCGTAAAAATTCCATGTAAACTCTTTATCTTGGAACTCACCAATACGATTGGCTCGTAAAATATAGCAGTTATGAGTAAAGGCACGCGTAGCTATAAGTGCTTTCCATCGTTCGTATGATTCAAATGTAGAGACGCTTGGAACTAAAAGACAGTCAATACTTTTATTTTTAAGTTTTTGAAATATCTCATCAAAATGAAGCTCAAATCCACTGATCACACCAAATTTAAAGCCATCTATTTTAAATACCAAGGGTGTTTGGAGTGGTTTTATCTCATTTGCAAAGAATTTCTCTTCGTTCCAGTGTGTATAGTTAATAAGGATCTGCTGTTCATAGTAGGATGTTGAAGCAGGGGCAAACTTTGCTATGGTTTTATAGATCTGCTTCTTTTTTACTATAATAATGGGTGCAACAATAGTCATACTGTATGTAGAAGAGAGTTCTTTGAGTATCTTTATCTGATGGCTTGCCTGTTCTTTAATCATACTGATTGACATTGTTGAGAGCTCTTTAAAGAAAGGGTTTAAAATATACTCTCCAAGCAGTAATAGTTTAACACCTTTTTTGCTGGCAATACGGATATAATTATAGAGTTTTGTTGAACTCATGCCCTGAGAGCTGAGTTGAAGTACGGCAGCACGCATTATGAAGCTTTTATCTCTTGGATTTTCAGTTCAGCATCTTGGAGCATTTTTTGAGCAGCCTGAAGTTCTTTCATACCCTTTTCATAAGCCTTTACACTCTCTTCTAAGGTGATTTCGGGTTTCATCAGAGTCTCTAGGATCTCTTTTGCATTTTGCAGTTTTTTTTCAAAGTTCTCTTTAGCCATTGAGTGCATCCTTTACATAATTTTCAAATTTATCAAGCTCTACAAGAAAGGCATCATGCCCATAGTCGCTCTCTATATCGATATAGTCGTGGTTTTGATTATCGATCTTTTTCAGCTCATCTGCGATCTCTTTCATCTCAAAGTTTTTAAAAAGAATGTCATTCTTAAAACTGATAAGATGCGTCTGTGCTGTTATGCGTTTGAGTGCTTCACCCAAAGAGTCAAAACCACGAGAGAGATCGTAGATATTTATTGCTTTTGTGATATAGAGATAGGTAAGAGGGTCAAACCATTTTGTGAAGTTATAGCCGTTATACTCAAGATAAGACTCTACCTGAAATTTTCCAAAAAGTTCATAGAGACCATCTGTGAGTTTATAATCTCGTCCAAATTTTTCTCGCATTGATTCTGGAGAGAGAAAGCTGATATGCCCTGCCATACGGCCTATAGCCATACCTGCTAGTCCCTGTTCTTTAATGATATCAGGATCATAGTAACCCTGTTTAAAATCAGGATCTTTTAAAATAGCTTCTTGGGCAACTTTATTAAAAGCTATAGCCCATGGCTGTGTTGCATGGGTTGCTGCCATAGCAATTATTTTATTTGAGAAGTTTGGATAGTGAATAGCAAATTGCAATGCCTGCATACCACCCATACTTCCGCCGATAATTGCATGAACTCTGTGAATGTCCAGTCTGTCAAAAAGAATTCTTTGTGCTTTTACCATATCTTTTATACTGATTACAGGAAATTTATAACGATATGGTTCTTGATATGGATGCTGTAGGCTCATTGGACCAGTTGATCCAAAACAGCTGCCTATAACATTGGAGCAGATAACAAAATATTTGTCTGTGTCTATTGCTTTGCCACTGCCGATAAGTCCATCCCACCAGCCGGCTTTGCTTTCACCCTCATATAAACCTGCTGCATGATGGCTTCCTGTAAGTGCATGACATACCACGACAACATTACTTTTATCTTCATTGAGTTCACCATATGTCTCATAGGTGATATCATAAGGTTCTAAGATACGTCCACTCTCCAAATAGAGTGGATTTGTAAAGTGTTCGGTATATGTTTGCAGGTTTAGTGACAAATTTGATGCTCTCTTAAAAGTAATGATGACATTTTAGCAAAAATGGCTTAAGTCCACCTCTATGCATCAAGTGCCTGTGCAATATCATCAATTAAATCTTTTGCACTCTCTAACCCGCATGAAATTCTAATGAGACCTTCAGGAACACCACAGGCAATAAGCTCTTCATGAGAGAGTTGCTGATGTGTTGTTGAAGCAGGGTGGGTAATGATGGATTTTGAATCACCAATGTTTACAACCAAAGAGTAGAGTTTTGTTGCATTGACAATTTTTTCTGCTGCTTCAAGACTCTCAACCTCAAAACTGAGTAGTCCGCTACAAAGTCCGTCTGTAAAATATTTTTGGGCATTAGCAAAATTAGGATTACTTTTAAGTCCCGGATAGTTTACTTTTTTGACTTTTGGATGTGCTTCTAAAAACTCTGCAAGGAGCAGGGCATTGCGAGAGTGTTCTCTCATACGAAGTGTCAAATGCTCCATACCTTGAATAAAGAGCCAAGAGTTAAATGGTGAAACAACGGCTCCAAGATCACGCAAGAGTGAGAGTCTTGCACGCAGAGTAAATGCAGGAAGACCTGTCTCTGTATAAATTAATCCATGGTATGATGCATCAGGTTCATTGAAATGAGTATAGCGGGGATTGTTTTTGAGTTTCTCATTGAGTTCTTTTCTCTCAACCAAAATACCGCCAATAGCCAAACCCTGCCCAGTTGTATATTTTGATGCACTATGAACGGTAATATCTGCACCATGTTCAAATGGACGACAAAGAACCGGTGTTGCTACAGTATTGTCAACTACCGTTAAGATATTGTGTCTGTTTGCAATAGCAGTGAGTGCTTCAATATCTGCAACATCAATACTCGGGTTAGTTAAAGATTCAAAGAAGATGACTTTTGATTTTTCATCGATGAGATCTTCTAACTCTTTTGGATTGTGTACATTAAAAAAACGCGCTTCAATACCAAAACGTTTGAGTGTATGGGCAACCTGTGTAAGACTTCCTCCATAGAGCTGTTTTGCACAGATAATATTGTCTCCTGCTTCTGCAGCATTGGCAAAAGCATAAAAAATTGCACTCATTCCGCTTGATGTAGCAAGAGCTGCTTCTCCACCCTCTAAAGATGCAAAGCGTTTCTCAAATACATCGGTAGTTGGATTGTTTAGGCGTGTGTAGATATTTCCCAGTTCTTTAAGTGCAAAAAGATTTGCAGCGTGTTCTACATCACGAAACTCATAGGCCGTTGTCTGATAGATGGGTACTGCCATACTCCCCTGTGTATCTTTTTCATAGCCTTCATGTAGTGCTTTTGTTTGTAAATCCATTGTTTTATTCCTTTGTTATTTGTTTTGTATTTTGAAGTGTCTCATTTTTGAGTCTTTCTAAAAATTCCAAAATATTTTCCTGATATGCCAAAGTATCATCATCGCTGCTAAGCGGCAAAAAATTTCTTAAAGAGTTTATATCTATCTTTTTTGCATAGCGCGGAACAATCTTTAGTTCTTTTTGGACCGTTGCAATAAGGCGATCGAGATCCAAACCGTTGTTTTTTTTTACTTTTTCAACCAACTCTTTTGTTGTCAGTAAGAGAAGATTTGCTCTATCTTCATCATTGTTATATATCTCCAAAGCAAGTTCTTTGACTAAAATAAAATTCTCAACTCGTGGCTTATTATTTGCTGCAATCAGCAGTGCAAAAATTTTAGCACGAAATTCCAAAGATCCGTGATGATGAACAAATATCTCTCTAAAAGCATTAAAAAAGTGGTGTTTTATTCTAAAAGCCAGTTTCATGAGATTATTATACAATAACTATATAA
>JAMOSE010000140.1 GCA_027063215.1 Sulfurimonas sp.
GCTTCAAGACGCTCATGGATCTCCACTTTGTCTTCTTGAGCTTTATTATCCATTGCATAGAGCATAGAGTGCCCTGTACCATCTGATGTATAACAGGTTCTCCACTTTTTTGTACCACCAAAATCACGTGCGGTAATAAGACCATGTGCCTCTTCTTTTTCTGTAATAGTCACTTTTTTGGCATTAATAATGGCTGTTCTGTCACCCTTTTTAACTCTTGTCCATGGCACGCCCCAGTAAGCCAGTTCCCGTATAGCTTTTGGTGCACAGTGTGTAAACATACGTGCTACAACCTGATCAGCACCCCAGTCACTTCCCTTGATAGTATCAGAAAAGTGGACATCTTCATTATCACCTTCACCCATCTTTGAGTTTGCCAAAGATGCCTGCATACCACCCTGAGCTGCGGCAGAGTGACTTCTTTTTGGCGGTACAAGTGTTAAAACTATGGCATCATGCCCCCGCTCTTTTACACCAGTTGCCACACGCAATCCGGCAAGCCCGCCACCAATGATCAGTACATCTGTATAGATTATATTCATTTTACTTCCTTTTGCAGACTTTTTTCTTGTGCATATGGAATTGAGATATCTTCATGCAGCCCTATGTAGGTATATCGAGCAAGAGAAGCAAGCCCTACTAAAAGATACAGTGCTATAAAACTTCGCATTAATAGTTTAAAAAAAGCTCTTGATTTTTTTGTACTCTCACCTTCCATAAAACCCCACTTTAAAGCCAAACGATACAACCCTATAAAAGCGTGCAGTACAACAGAGATCAAAAGTAAAAAGTATAAAGGTCCCATAAACTGATCCACAACACGTGCAGAACTAAGATGTGGTCCTATATTTGCCGGTTGTGTCATCATAATATAGAGATGCACACTCCCTAAGAAAAACATCATAAAACCGGTTATTACCTGAATCATCCACAAAGATGTATCTTCATGTTTCATCCCTGAAATATGATTTTTCATAATTTTATACTGCTTATATGATGATGGAAATTTTCGCATTGCTATAAAAGCGTGCAGTATAAAAACAGTAAAGATAGCAGCTGCTAAAAAAGAGATGATTCCCGGATAGCGTTCTCCAAAAAAGTAGTATCCTTCAAACATCAGAGTTACTCTGTGCATCATCTCATTGGAGATTAAGATAGAAGCTTCAAAAAGAATATGCCCCATAATAAACAGCGCTAAAATAAGCCCTGTAGCGCTCTGCAAAAAATCAAGCCTTGCAGGTGTCTTATCGATTGCTTGTTTACGCATACTCTTTTTCCTTTATCTATTTTGCTTTTGGACGAAATGCTTTGATTACATCCTCATTTGTTTCAATATACGGACCTTCAATCAGATCAATACAATAAGGTACAGCAGGAAAAACAGCATCTAAACACTCACGAATCGATTTTGGTTTTCCCGGAAGATTGATAATAAGAGAATTTCCACGAATGCCCGCTGTTTGACGTGAAAGAATTGCTGTCGGCACATACTGCAGACTTACCTGACGCATAAGTTCACCAAAGCCCGGCATCATCTTGTCACAGACATTTTCTGTAGCTTCCGGTGTTACATCACGCAGTGCAGGACCTGTTCCACCAGTAGTAACTACAAGACAACACCCTGCTTCATCACAAAGCTCTTTCATAGTAGCCTCTAGAACATCTTGTTCATCAGGAATACATCTGTAAACGATCTCAAATTCACTTTTAAGATAATCTTTCATCGTATCTTGAATCGCTACACCACTGATATCTTCATAAATACCTTTACTTGCTCTGTCACTTGCTGTTATTACGCCTATTTTTATTGCACTCATACATTTTCTCCTCTATATTCATTTTCTTTATTTTTAGTTAAATAGTTTTTATAAAGCCATATTGGAGAGGCTCAGACCAACGGGAGGATTTGCCCTCGGAAATATGGTTTTATAAAAACGGCTTAAGCACTTATATATCTACTCTGTTAATAAAAAATGATTCCCATTTTTTATATAAGTCACGGTTGCCACATCCAAAAAGAACTCTTTTGCAGCAACACTATCTACTATCTGATCCCTGCCACCAAGATAGACCTCTATCACAACACCTTTATCAACCAAAGCTTTCAGATCCTTTCTACTCCACGCATACATTAAAAGCTCTTCTAACTCTTCTAATACCGTTACAGAGTGTTCTACACTTTTACGCTCATAAGGTAAAAAACAGGCATTGATAAACTGACGCAGATACTCCTCTTCATTTTTTCTGTATGCCATTAATTGCAGACGTTTAAACTTTTCATCTTTAGTCTGAAAAAATGCAGGAGAGAAAAGCTGTAATCTATCTACTCTCTTGCCCTCTTTTAAAGCTTTTTGCACATACTCAAATGCTTTTATAGCTCCATAAGAAAATCCACATACGGTATAGTCACTTTCGTTTATAAAAGGCTTGAAAAAATCTACTTCATTACAAAGTGAAAATCCACTAAAAAACTTCATTGATATACTTCTTTACTTCTTCTTTTGTAATACTTTCTCGATCTTGTAAAATACTCTCTACACTTTTCATCACTTCTACTAGAGACTCCAAAAGCATAGTTGTCTCTTCATAAAGTCGAACAAGCAAGAGTTCTTGCTCCTCTTTAGCAACAATCAAAGCCGATCCCATTCCATACTCTTGAACCATCTTTCGTGTGATCTCTTTTGCCTCATCAAGATCATTTTTAGCACTGCTTGCATGTTCTTTATACTTCATATCACAGGCAACACTTCCGGCAATGAGCATTTTTACACGTGCTTCTAACTCCTGCTTGATAAAAGGCTCATCTGTAGCAGGTGTCAATTTTTCATTGGAGAGCATCAGTTTCTCAAACGACAGATCATAATATGTTGCAACAATCACCTTCCCTGCTTGATATGTAATACGGTATGCCTTCTGTTTATCATTAAGCATTTTAAGCTTTTTCTTGCCAAACATCACTTTGTCTTTTACCTGATAAAAATGATCCAGTGTTACATGAAAATCATTTTGTCTCAAGGCCAAAAGGGCTGCTTCATTTACTAATGTTGCCAAAGCTGCACCATTAAAACCGACGGTCATATTGGCAACTACTGAGACATCAAGCTCATGTGGTACTTTGGAGAGATACTTCATCAAAATAGCTTCACGCTCCCGCTTTGTAGGAAGCTCAACAAAAACACGTCTGTCAAAACGACCTGCTCGAAGCAGTGCCGGATCGAGAACATCTATCTTGTTTGTTGCAGCTACTACTATCACTCCACTAGAGCCTTCAAATCCATCCATTTCGGTAAGGAGTTGATTGAGCGTAGCTTCTCTCTCATCATTACGCTGTCCGTCACGTTTTTTCCCTACAGCATCGATCTCATCTATAAAGATGATAGAGGGTGCATTCTTCTTTGCCGCTGCAAAGAGTTCATGCACACGTTTGGCACCCATTCCTACATAGATCTGTACAAAAGAAGCACCACTTTGATAGTAAAAAGGAACATCTGCCGCATTGGCAACTGCTTTTGCTATCATCGTCTTACCTACACCCGGTGGTCCTACAAGTAAAACACCTCGTGGCATACGGGCACCAAAGTTTTTATAACGCTTTGGATTTTTCATAAAGTCTATGATCTCTTCAAGCTCAATTTTTACATCACTGATACCACCAATATCATCAAAACTGACATTACTCTTTATCGCTTCAATAGGCGTATTCATACTTAATGGTACACTACTGTTTTTATTAGAACTATTTGTATACTCTACCTGTCTAAAGAAACCTCTATTTTGTAAAAATTTAAACACCAACGATCCAATACCCAAAAGCAAGACAAGACAGAGTATATAAATAATAATAGTATTTGATTCTTTCCCGACTACAACCTTATAATCAACAAACATTTTCGGCGTTACTTGTGAAGATGCAATCTTATAGTAAGCATTATCAGTTTTTAAGTAAACATACTCTTTTGTAACAATAACTTTCTTAACCTCTTTGTTTTTCAGTAAAGCATTTGCCTGATGGAGTGTAATTGCATCTGCATTATCACGCAGTATTGCAAAGAGAACAAGTACAATAATTAAAAATGCAGAAACAACAAGAATAATTCTGTTCGCCTTAGATAATGGCATAATTATGCTCCTTTTTTACTTCATACTTTGAAATGTTCACCCAGTTTCCAAGAAGATCTTCATCTGATTTTATCACTATTTTATTAAAATGTTGATCCAATCCGTGATAAAAACCACTTTTATAAGACTCCACCAACACTTCCAACTCTCCGTCAAAAGCCTTTCTAAAAGTATAGTTTTTTTCCTCTACCAAAGCCTCTATCTCATGCAAACGCTCTTTTGCTACTTTACCATTGACTTCCGGTTTCATTACAGCAGCCGGTGTTCCATCTCGTTTTGAGTAGGTAAACGCATGCAGATGTGTAAGAGGCAATACTTTTGCATTCTCCATCGCTTCTTGCCACAGTTCTTGACTCTCACCCGGAAAACCGGTAATAAAATCTGTTCCTATAGCATAGCCTTTCTCAGCCAAAAACTCAAAAAGCTCTCTGTCTTGCTTATAGACATTACGACGATTCATAAGTTTGAGCATTTTAGGAGATGTGTGCTGCAAGGCAATATGCATATGCTTCTCCATCCATGGCTCATCAAGGATCTCTTTAAACGCATCACCGATCTGAATCGGCTCTACACTCCCCAAGCGAATACGACGTACGCCACGGATAAGAGACATCTTTTTCATCAGCTGTGCCAGTGATGTTTGTGTATCTTGACCGTATGATCCGACATTGGTTCCTGTTAAAATAAACTCACCAAATCCATTAGAAGCCAATCGTCTTACCTGCTCTAAAATTCTCTGCTCCTCCATACTGCGGGCATCTCCACGCACAAAAGGAATAATACAGTAAGAACAACGAAAGCTACACCCCTCTTGAATTTTAATAAAAGCTCTGCTTTTGCCTACAAATTCATCAACAAGCATCTTATCAATGTGATTGAGATCTCCCTTTTCATAAAAAGGCTTCTCTTTTTGTAAAAGGCGATCTATTTTCTCTTTTTCACTCTGTCCAAAAACACCATGAACACGCCCCTCTTTTAAAAGAGACTCCCCTTTTGTATGTGCACCACAACCGGTTAAAAAAAGCTTTTTTTCACTCCCTCTTTTTTCCAGTTGAGAAATGTATGATCGCACATGTGTATCTGCACCGTTTGTTACTGTACAGGAGTTAATCACTACAACATCAGCCTCTGCTTCATTTTCTGTAATATCATACTCTTTAAGCGAACTCATCATAACTTGTGAATCATAAAGATTTGTACGGCATCCAAATGTTTTAAAATATACTTTTTTTTTCATTTATACCAGCTCATTATTATGTGCAACAGGTGCATCACTCTGCATATCGATATTGAGTTTTTGTGTAGGGTATGCAATGGTGATATCATCTTCTGCTTTAAAAGCATCTATAATCTCTGTAGAGATTACACTTCTTAGTGTTAAAGTTCCATAAGCATTTGTCAAATACCACGCTTCAATATCAAGACCGTATGGTTCTATAAAAGAATAAATTCTCGGTTCTACATTGGTATTTTTCAAAGAGTAGTGCTGACGCAGTTTATTTAACTGTTTTCTTGTAATATCTGTATAGCCTTTTGAATACTTTTTCGTTATCTCTTTGACCAAATGCATTGCTTTTTTATGGTTTGAATCAAAAGTAATTGTGATCTTTACACCATCCCATACTGTTTTTAGTGAATGGTGTGTATAGTTGGCAATCATACGCGTAAAAATATAGTTATTTGGGACAAAGATAATACGCCCTGCACGACGATTTTGCATGATAGAAGTCAGTGTAATATCTTCTAAAATAGTAATACGAAGCAAGGAAATATCTAAAACATCTCCGACATATTTCATACCATCCATATCAACACGAATTCTATCCCCTACATGAATACTGCCACCAAATACAATAACAAGCCAACCCAAAATGGACATAAACCAATCTTTCATCGCAATAGCAATACCCGCAGATGCAAATCCTAAGATAGTAACAAGGTAGCTTACATTATCTATATAATTAAAAAAGAGAATAAGCAAAATAATTGTAAAGTTTGTAAAGGTAATAATCTTGTTTGCCATATAGAAGCGTTCATTATCTGTTATATACTTTTTAACAATAAGTTTTAATAAGAAAAAAATCAAAAATACAAATAAAACAGCTATACCAATTCGTGCAAGTCTGTAGATCTGCTTTTGAATTCCTTTATTAATACTGATCTTTGCAATCTCAAGACGTTTTTGATAAACATCCAGTGTTACATTCATTGTATCAAGTGCTCGCTCAAAACGTTCTAATTCCGTCTGTTTTGTCTTAATCTCTTTTTTATATTTTTGTGGATTTAATTCTGCTAATTTTTTATAAAGCTCAAGTTCTTTTCGAAGAAGAATTATCAGTGTATTAAGATTTTCTTTTCGTTTCTTATAATCTTCAAAGTTTGCATCAATTGTTTTTACAAGCGAAAGTCCTGTAAAAATTTCAAAAGGATTTGCGATAGTTGGAACTTCATCAATTTTCGGAGGGGTGATCAATTTGGAAAAAGGCGCACTACTGTCACCTTTGAGTTTATTAATCTGTGATGTCAAGATACTCTCTTTTGACATCAATCCCGTCAATTCATCCATATCACTCGGGGTTTTGGCATTTTTTGAAAGCCATTTAATTCGTTTTTTGATTGTATCAAGATTTCGTTTTACTTCTAAAGATGTAAGATACGATGCATAACTTTTAATCCAAACATTTTCATCAGAGATTTGTGATTCAAGTTGATTGAGTTGATCCACATATTGACGTATCATTCTTTGAATACGTTTTTTCTCTTTTTGGGCAGCTTCTTCAGCTAAACGAGCCGCTTTCATTTTCGCCTCTTCAGCCATTTTTGTTACATTAATATCTTCTTGTTCCTGTTGCGTTACATTTCCATCCAAAACAGTACTTTGTACAACAACGTTCTCTTCTGCCAATAAAAAAGAAGAAAAAAAGAGACAACTCAAGATATAAAATAGGAAAAGAAACTTCATTACTCTTTTCCAAAAGTCTCTAGAACAGCAAGTACTGTATCTTTGTCGACACTATCTGTGATTTTTACACCACCGATACCAACAGGTAAAATAAAAGTAATTGATGCATCTGAGCTCTTTTTATCTAAGAAAAATGCTTCATAAAAACGTTCTACATTTTCAATCGTATAGCTTGTAGGAAGCTTATACTTCTCTAAAAGCTTTTGAATACGTAAAGCTTCCTCTTCCTTCATAAGTCCAAGTTTGACTGAGAGTGCATTTGCCATTACCATTCCAATAGCAACTGCTTCACCATGCAGATACTTTTTATATGCTGTCTCATTCTCTATAACATGTCCAAAAGTGTGTCCATAATTTAAAGCAGCTCTAAGTCCATGCTCTTTTTCATCTTTTGCAACAACACCTGCTTTTGTCTCAACTGCTTGCTTAATCGCTTCTTGCAACAAAGTCTTATCACTGAGATCAGCCTCTTCAAGATATGCAAAAAAATCTTTGTTAAATGTTACAGCCATCTTCACAACTTCAGCTACACCCGCACCAAACTCACGTTTGGGTAAGGTTTCTAAGAAGTATGGATCTATATAAACCGCACGAGGTTGATGAAATGCACCGATAAGATTTTTTCCGTAACTGTTATTTATCCCGGTTTTACCACCTACACTCGCATCAACTTGAGAGAGTAATGTTGTAGGAATCTGCACAAAATCAATACCACGCTGATAAATGCTTGAAGCATATCCTGTCATATCTCCGATAACACCACCGCCAAATGCAATGAGAAGTGATTTTCTATTAAAACGGTGATTAAAGAGTGATTCCAAAATCAGATCAATAGATCCCTGATTTTTATAATTTTCCCCATCAGGTACCGTAATAATATAGAGCTCTTTTGCTCTAATCTTTGAAAGAAGGTAAGAAAGATGCAAACCTGCAACTTTTGGGTTGGTAACAATAGCTACTTTTGTATCATAGCTAAGCTCAGGAATTGTGTCTATTGTGATGTCATAAGAGTTATCAATAACTTTTTTTAAAGAAATATTTACTTGCATTATCTGTCCAAAAATATAATATGATAGATAATACTTAAAATTTGCTAAAAAGCTGCTAAATCAAAGCTGTACAGGTATAAAAATCTGATGATAATCATCAAGTTTAAAGTAGAGTTTTTCACTATCTGTTGAAAAGAGTGCATAAGCCCTTCTTGTAGTTAATTTTGCTGTAAAAGGAAGTATCTGAACAAAATTCTTTTTTTGTTTCAGGGTACGAATAGGATTATCATTTTCTTTGATCACTTTAATGGATTTTGAGAAGATAGTAGAGAGATTATAATAGTGTTCTATTACCTGTTCTTTCTCTTCTTGATGTTCGTGGACATAATTATAAAGCTCGAGATTGAAATTCATCTGCTCAGAGATATCAAAAATTGTAGCAGATATTTTTTCTAAATCTCTATTGTCAGAAAGAATTAATGCCGCATCTTTCACAGAAGAAAAGCTTCTGTGAGAAAGTTTCAATACGGGAACATGGACATCATAGAGAGCACGTCTGACATAATAATCAGCAAACATTTCAGCAGATACAATAACAAGTCCAACATGATAAAATTTTACATCATTACAAAATGTCTCTTTGAGATTAATACTGTCATAATCAATATCCACAATAATCTCTAAATTACGGTACTCTTTAATAAGCTGCAGTAATGCAATATTTGAAGGATTTACAACTTTAATAACCAGATCATGTTTAAACTTCGTATGCACATAAACGGCACGTCGCACCAACTCTTTTATTTTTTCATGTGGAACTATATTCATATCAATATAGAGTAAAATATTTGTTCCAAAAGGTTCAGGAAACTGACCGAGTTCACGTTTAATGGCACGATACACAGATTTAAGTACTGCAGGTTCTCCAAGCAACAAAAGTAAATCATTAGGCTGGATCATACGTCTGCGTGATGGCATTAAAAGCTGTCTGTTTCTATATATTGCCACAATTCGCCAGTTTTTTTGCTCAATTACCCCAATATGACGATAAACAAAAGAGCTTCCAAAGGGAACCAAAACTTCCATTATCTCACCCTCTCCAAGACCGACATTTTGAGCAATCACAGGAACATTTGGAAGATAATCAAGCATACGGGAAGCTAAAATCTCATTTGCATTGACAAGAACAACATTGGCATCCTCATTGGTCATCTTCCATTGGTTTAAGACAATAATACGAAGCTGTTTTTTAATGACTCTGATGTTTTTTATACTGTTTTCTACATCACTTTGATTATCCATGGCAATAATCACCTGAATAAACTCCATCTTAAGTAGATTTGAAAGTTTATAAAAGCTTGTAGGATCAAACTCAAAAAACTTAAAACGGGCAGGATTAGCATCAGGAAACTCTTTGGCTTTGAGTTGCACTACATAGTAAATATTTTCACTTGTATATGTCTCTGCAACCCTTTGAATAAAGTGCTCACCAATGGCACCATCACTAATTATCAATATTTTTTTCATGATGGTATTATATCAGAAGTTTCAAACTGCTATTTTTTCAGAAGTTTAACACCCATCTCCACATGATGGGTATAAGGAAACTGATCAAAAAGTGCCATAGAGACAACATCATGTGTCTGTGTTAAAATTTCCAAATCACGATAGAGTGTCTCAGGATTACAAGAAATATAGACGATCGTCTCATATCGAGCACTAAAACGACAAGAGTACTCATCCATACCACTTCTTGGAGGATCTACAAATATAGAGTCAATACAATAATCTTCTATATCTATATCTTTCATTCGACGAAATTCCCGTACACCATCAAGAGCTGAGACAAACTCCTCAACACTCATACGAACAAACTCTATATTTGTTACATCATTTAAAAGCATATTTGTTTTTGCTGCATTTATAGAAGATTTTGCAATCTCTGTTGCTAAAACCTTGTTAAATAGTGTAGCAAAGGGAATCGTAAAATTTCCTGCTCCACAATAAAGCTCTAGCAGATCACTCTTCTTTTTGCCAAAAGCATTCATTGCCCAACTAATCATCTGCTCATTCACACGTGGATTTGGCTGTGTAAAAGAGTTTTCAATGTAGTTGAATTTATACTCTTTTTTCTCAATCATTAAAGACTCAGTTATAAAATCCTGCCCAATAACAACTTTTTGCTTACGAGAACGCCCAATGATATAAATTCCCAAATCCTGTGCAATTATTTCTGCTTTTTCTTTCCAATCACTCTCAAGTTTTCTGTGATAAAGAAGAGAAACAACAATCTCACCACTGCTTGAGCTTAAAAAATCTGCACCAAAAAGTTTAAAACCCAACGCTTTTTCTTTTATAGCATTTAAAAGTTTGGGCATTAAAGCAGCAATATGTTCATTTACCTGAGGACAGAAATCTATAAGCACAACACCTTTTTTATCCTGATGATTCATTGCATAAAAAAGGTCATCTTCAACATGCCAGATCTTAAATTCACTTCTTGAACGATAATGTTCTTGAGGAGATCTGTGTATCTCTATTGATCCACTATAATATTTTTTAAAGCGCTCTGTATTGCGTTCTATCTTCTCTTGAAGCTGTCCTTCATAACCCTTGTCATAAACACTACAAGCACCACACTGACCAAAATATTTACAATCCAAACTCCATCCTTAATACTATTTTATAGAGGCAATTAAATTACCGACAAGCAAGTTCCATCCATCAATTAAAACAAATATCAGGATCTTAAATGGCAAAGATATCATCACAGGAGGCAGCATCATCATACCCATAGACATCAAGATGGAAGCAACAACCATATCAATAACAAGAAATGGTAAAAAGAGTAAAAAACCAATCTCAAATGCTGTTTTTAATTCACTGATTATAAAGGCAGGAATAACAACAGAGAGTGGCACATCTGCAATACTTTTTGGATTTTCCATCTTTCTTATACGTAAGAAAAGTGCCAAATCTTTCTCACGTGTATTTCGAATCATAAAGTTTTTAAATGGTAAAGATGCTTTACTAAAAGCCTCTTCATATCCTATCTCCTCAGCAACATATGGCTTAATACCCTGCTCATATGCTTTTGTACCAATAGGCTCCATTACAAAAAAAGTCAAAATCATCGCCAACATAACCAAGAGCTGTGTAGGTGGTACCTGTTGTGTTCCAAGAGCCTGACGTAAAAAACCAAAAACAATGACAAAACGGGTAAAAGTTGTCATTACCAACACCATAGAAGGGGCAAGTACCAAAAGTGTCAGTACAACTAATACATTAAGAGATGATACAAGCTGTGTCGGTGTATCTGGAGCAGAAAGACTTAAATCTACAGTCGGAATAGTTACTGTATCAGCACCAAAAGCAAAACCAGACAATAGCACCAAAGAGACAAAAATTTTAAATATCATCTTTTATTTATTTACTTTATCTAAGATAGAAGTTGTTTTTTTATTGTTCTCTTCACTCTTTTGACCAAAAAAATGAAGTTCAACTCTACGATTTTTTTCACGTCCTGTTGCAGTTGCATTTGTAGCAATAGGATGATACTGTGCAAAACCGGTTGCTGACATACGTGCAGGTTCAACCCCATCTAAAATAAGTTCATGCAGTACAGAAATAGCACGTGCAGATGAAAGTTCCCAATTGTCTTTAAAGGGAGAAGATGATCCCGGATTTGTATTATCAGTATGTCCCTGAATACTTAACTGCATATCATTTGGTAATTCAGCAATAATTAAAGCAACTCGTTTTAAGAAAAGAAGTGCATCCTGATTTTCAATTGTCGCAGATCCGGGTTTAAATAAAAGTGCCGCCGGCAATTTAATAACAAATCCATTTTCTGCTTCATCAACGGTTACTTCAGGTCCTTGTGCTTTTTCCATCATTTCATTGAGATCAGATGCTGCCTGCTGCACTCTATTGACTGTTTCACTTGTCTCATCCTGAGACTCTATAGGAGTAGATTCTTGAATACGCTGTTTTGAAATTTCAGTTTTTGTACCACCTTCAAGCACACTCATAGCCCCAGAAAGTGAACCTATCGCTTCAGATACTTTTTTGGCATCCATACTACTCATTGAAAGCAAAAGAACAAAGAAACAAAGGAGTAGAGACATTAAGTCTCCAAAAGCAGCAAGCCACTCAGGCATACACTCTTCACATTCAGGACATTTTTTCTTACCCATCAATCTTCACTTTAATCAAATTGACTGACACGATCAGACGGTGCAAGATAAGCAAGTAGTTTTGCTTCGAGTACACGAGGTGCATCCCCTGATTGAATGGACATAATACCTTCAAGTATCATCTCTTTTACCATTGTTTCATCATCATTACGAATCCCAAGAATCGTTGAGATTGGTCCACCAAAAATATTACCAATCATCGCTCCATACATTGTTGTAAGAAGGGCTACCGCCATCGACGGACCAATTGCTGAAGGATCTGCCATATTTAAAAGCATCGCAACCAGACCAATCAGTGTACCAATCATCCCCATCGCTCCGGCAAGCCCTGACCATTGACTAAAGATAGAACCATGCACTTTATGACGAGTACTTGTCTGCTCCATCTCAATTTCTAAAAGTTCACGAATAGTATCAGGTTCATTTCCATCAATTGCCATGGAAAGCCCTTTTTTCAAAAAATCATTCTCTTCATTGTTTACATCACCTTCCAATGCAAGAATCCCATCTTTTCTTGCTTTTGTGGCAAATTCAACAAGTTTTTTAATCAGTTCACCGACATCTTCTTCACCAGGTTTGATAGCCTTCATAAAGATCTTTGTAAACTGCTTCATTTGAACAGGTTTAAACGCAACCATCAATGCACCGATACTACCACCGACAACAATCAGTACGGAAGGAATATCGATATATGCACCAATACCAACACCCATAACCATAGCACCCAAAAGAAGTGCCATAATCAATACAAGACCAATGACCGTACCTAAATCCATTTATTTACCTTAACAAAAATTATTATTATCTTATAATACCACAAAAATTATTAGTGTGAGGGAAATAAGCATCATTTTTGTAAAATATCCATATCTTTTTTATAAACATCTGTTTGAACATTAAATATACCAAGAAGCGTATGAAAAAGGTTGTCTTGTGAATACGTTTTGTTCCTTCTTTTACGCAGTGCATCCTGATCTATCTCTTTGGACATATTTGGACCTAACCACATAAGCGCCCCAATATGCGTTTGAGCATCCGGTGCCATAAAATATGGTAAACCATGGAGATAAACACCGCCTTCCCCAAGGCTCTCTCCATGATCTGCCATATAAATCATACCTACATCATAACGGTTCTCATAGCTTTTTAAAAATTTTATAACCTGATCTAAAAAATAGTCTGTATATAAAATTGCATTATCATAAGCATTGATAATCTCTTGCTGTGTACACTCTTCAACTTGATTTGTTTCACATATCGGCTTAAATTTTTCAAAAGCTTTAGGATAGCGTTTAAAATATGCCGGACCATGATTTCCCATCTGGTGCAGTACAATTAAGATATCTTTACCCTTGTTCTTTTCAATGAACTTATCAAGTCCAACAAGCATACCGACATCTCTACACTCCCCTTCAATACAGATAGAATTGTTTTTTGGAATTTTAAAATCTTGATATGGTACACGCAGTGCGACACCTTTTGAATCAGAATTATTATCTCTCCATAAAATTGCCACATCTTTCGTATGTTTGAGCACATCTAAAACATTCTCGGTTGTAATACCTTTTTTATAACTGTAATCACCTCTATCATACATAGAAAACATACACGGAACAGACTCTGCTGTCGAAGTTCCACAAGAACTCATATTTGTAAAGTCAATAACGTCATCTTTTGCTAAAAGCGGATTGGTCTCTCTTGTGTAATCATTAAGTGAGAAGTGATCAGCACGTGCTGCTTCACCAACAACCATAATAACAAGCTTTGAACGATTCGCATCAGAATGTTTAATAATTTTTGCATCTTCTCCAATCGGTTTAACAATAATAGGTCCGCTGTTAAATGTTTTGTTTATGTATTTTCCCGTTGAATATATCCAATAAGCAGGATTAACAGTGTAACGAAGTGGTTTATGCTCTCGGAAAAACGATGTATAGTGTTTACTAAAGAGGAAAATTGAAGCACCAATAACTGCTACAGAGAGTAAAATCAATTTTAAACGTGAAAAAAGTTCCACTTTAAAAGCTTGTCTTTTTATCTCAACCTTATAAACATATACAGAAGGTAAAAGGCCTAGACATATAAAATAGAGCATCTGCTTGAGTGTTAAAAGATCCAAAGACTCATGCATATTTGTCTGCATCATATTTCGAATCATACTGTCATCTATAACTACATTGTAACTATTCATAAAATAATTTGTTACAGAAGATATCAATAAAACAACAATTAAAACAGGTTTAATTGTCCATCGATTACTAAGCAGACTCAAAAGCAGTACATGAAAAAAGTAAAGAACAAAAACAATGGAAACAAGAAAACCAAAATTTTCACTCAACGGATATACTTTTACCAAATTAACAAAAAAAGTATAATTATCAAATAAAACAAGAAAAAGCGTTGTAATTAAGATAAGATTTGTTTGTGTTATTTTTTTTATCAAAGGATGTTCTCTTTATTTTTTAAGATTATACCTTTATATAATGAATAATAAATGAAATACTAAAATAAAAAATGGTAAAATCATTTTACAAAATTATTAATAAAAAGATTATAAATGAATAATAACTCTATCAGTATCGTTATCTTAGCAGCGGGGAAAGGTTCTCGCATGAAGTCAAACAAAGCAAAAGTTTTACATGAGATTAGTGGAAAACCTATGCTCTATCACATAATAAAAGAGTCAAAAAAACTCTCAGATGATATCACTGTTGTCGTTGCACATCAAAAAGAAGCTGTTATCAAAAGTATGCAAGCATATTTTCATGATATCAATTTTATAGAACAAGATGCACAAAACTATCCAGGGACAGGTGGAGCTGTTATGGATATAGCTCCAAAATATGAAAAAGTTTTAGTTTTAAATGGTGATATGCCACTGATTACTGCTGAAGCACTCAAAGGTTTTCTAGAGATTCATGCAGATATTATTATGAGTATCTTTGATTTAGAAGATCCAAGCGGATATGGTCGTGTTGTTATTCGCAACCAAGAAGTAGAATATATTGTAGAACAAAAAGATGCAAGTGAAGCAGAACTCAATGTAACAACAGTTAATGCAGGTATATATGCTTTTTCACGCTCAATTCTTGATCGATATATTCCAGATCTTGAGAATGACAATGCGCAACAGGAGTATTATCTTACAGACATTATTGCAATGGCAAAAGAAGAAGAAGCTTCTATTGTCCCTCTTTTAGTCGATGAAGAACACTTTAAAGGAGTTAACTCTAAAAAAGATTTGGCTCAAGCTGAAGTGATTATGCAGCAGCGTATAAAAAACAGATGGATGGAAGCAGGTGTAACAATGCAATTGCCTGAGACTATTTATATTGAAGAAAGTGTTGTTTTTGAAGGAGAGTGCAAGATAGAGAACAACTGTCGTATTACCGGAGAGAGTAGAATTACAGACTCCCATATAAAAGCAGGCAGTGTTGTAGAAGACAGCATAATGCAAAACTCAGACTGTGGACCTATGGCACATCTGCGTCCTGCTTCAGAGATTATCGATACACATATAGGCAACTTTGTGGAGACAAAAAAAGCAAAACTCAATGGTGTAAAAGCTGGTCATCTCAGCTATATAGGCGATGCAGAAGTAGATACAGGAACAAATATAGGTGCAGGTACAATTACCTGTAACTATGATGGTAAGAATAAATTTAAAACTACAATTGGAAAAGATGTTTTTATCGGTAGTGACACACAGCTTGTTGCTCCAGTCACGATAGAAGACAATGTTATGATCGCAGCAGGAACAACAGTAACAAGCGGTACAATAAAAAGTGGAAATCTTGTTCTAAGTCGTACAAAAATGCGTTTGGTAAAAGACTTTTATTATAAGTTTTTTGGTAAAAAATAGATATTTTACAAAAAATAAAAAGTAGATATCTCATAAGTGAGTTATCTGCTAAATTTACAAACTTCAAATTGATATTAACCAATATAAACACACCCCTATAAAATCTAAGATTTTTTTGATAAAATATCACTAAAAATAGAAAGTTTTCAATGCATATTCCAGAAACTCTACTTAAAAATAAAAAAATCCTTTTAGCCGTTACCGGTTCAATTGCTATATACAAATCACTTGAAATGGTACGCTACTTTGTAAAAGCAGGTGCTCAGGTACGTGTTGTTATGAGTGAAAGTGCAAAAAAATTCATCACTCCCCTTACTTTTGAAACACTGACATCCAACAAAGTTTTAGATGATACAAATGAAGACTGGTCAAATGATTTTAACCATATTAAAATCACTGAATGGGCAGATATTATGGTTATAGCTCCGGCAACGGCAAACACAGTTGCCAAACTTGCCAATGCTATAGCTGATACTATGTTACTGCAATGTGCCCTTGCCTACTCCGGTATGAAAATTCTTGCTCCATCAGCAAATACAAATATGATTCAAAACCCAATTACGCAGGCAAATTTCAAGATGCTTGGTATTGCAAATTATACAATCTTAGATACGCAGATAAAAGAGCTTGCCTGCAAAACTACAGGTGATGGAGCAATGGCGGAACCTCTTGATATCTTTTATGCTACAGCGAGAGAACTCTTAAAAGAGGAGTTTTGGACAGATAGACGTGTTATTGTCACTGGTGGCGGAACCATTGAAAAGATTGATGATGTACGTTATATTTCAAACTTTTCAAGCGGTAAAATGGCAAGTTCCTTAGCAACGGCACTCCATTTAAAAGGTGCAGATGTTAACCTAATAGCAACACGTTTTGAAAGCGATCTGCCACGCAATATGCATAAAATCGAAGTAGAGAGTTCAGAAGAGATGTTGGAATACCTTGTTGATTCCATTCGTATTGCAAAAAAAGCAAAACTTTCCAAACCAACGCTTATGCGTGATGAACATATTCATCTTATTCAAAAAAAGCCCTATCTTTTTATGGCAGCTGCTGTCAGTGATTATATTCCAAAATTTCAACAAAACGGAAAACTTAAAAAAGAGATGCTTGGCGAGAGTTGGTCACTAGAGTTGAAAAAAAATATTGACATACTCTCTTCTATTGATAAAGAAGGTATCACTGTTATCGGTTTTAAAGCAGAAATGGATAGAGAAAAAGCAAAAGAAAATGCAAAAGAGATGCTCAAAAGAAAAAAAATTGACGCAGTATGTTTAAATATTTTAGAAAATTCTAAAAGTTTTGGAACTACAGAAAATGAGATAGAGTTTATTACAAAAAACAGTGAATTTTTACTTCCTAAAGAAGATAAACTTGCACTCTCATTTAAAATAATGCAAAATGCAAAAGCACTGCAGGGAGATGCATAGATGAACAGAGCAAAACATATTGCAATTATTATGGATGGAAATGGTCGATGGGCTGAACTTCAAGATAAAAAACGTGTCAAAGGGCATGAAGCTGGTGCAAAAGTTGTTAAAGAGATAACAACATACTGTTCTAACAATGATGAAATTGAACGTCTTACTCTCTATGCATTTTCAACAGAAAACTGGAAACGCCCTCGTCTTGAAGTAGAATTCTTAATGAAACTACTTGATAATTATCTCAAAAAAGAACTTCCTGTTTATCTCCAGAACAATGTCCGTTTTGAACCAATAGGGGATATTCGTGCTTTCTCAAAGTCACTCCAAAAAACTATTAAAATGGTTGAAGAAAAAACTGCTCATTGTGATGGTCTTGTACAATCACTAGCTCTTAATTACGGATCACAAGATGAAATAATTCGGGCAGTAAACACTCTAAAATCAGCAGAAACTGAAAATATCACGCTAGAAATGCTCAACAATGCACTCGACTGCAAACATGATGTTGATCTACTCATACGAACCGGAGGGGACAAACGCCTCTCAAACTTTTTGCTTTGGCAAGCAGCGTATGCAGAACTTTTTTTTATAGACACACTCTGGCCAGATTTTACAACAAAAGAGTTAGAAAAAATAATTAAAAAATTTAAAAAAATCGAACGACGATTTGGAGGATTAAAATAGTGGATATCAATCTCATTATAGCTTTTGTTTTAGGACTCTTAATTGGTTCCTTTTTAAATGTTGTTATTATTCGAATACCAAAACAAGAGAGTGTCGTTTTTGGATCCTCACACTGTGTTCGCTGTAATCATAAACTGCAACCATGGCATAATATTCCCCTTTTTTCATGGTTGTTTCTGCGTGGAAAGTGTGCCTATTGTAAAACACCTATATCTATACAATACCCTGTAATTGAGCTACTCTCAGCACTTCTTTTTGTAGTAATTGCCAATAAATACGGTCTAACACTTCCTGCTTTGAGTATTGCTATGAGTTTTTTAATGCTTCTAGCTCTCTCGGTAATTGATTTTAAATATAAAATGGTTCCTGATTCCCTCAACCTTTTAGCTATCTTTTTTGCTGTTTGTGGTGCTTGGAGTATTGAAGGAGTTATACATAACTTTCAAAATGCTCTTCTTTTTATGGGTGGTTTCACACTCCTTCGTTTTGTCCTTTCCTACTATCTTACATCATCAATATTTCGTGCAGGGCTCAAAACAAAAACATCATGGAATAAGCATTATGACAGAACCCCTTTCATTGAAGCTATGGGAGAGGGCGATATTATGGTTGCAGCCACAATGGGAGCACTGTTAGGTGGTGAACTTGGACTTGTTGCTATTTTTATCTCTGCTCTTTTGGCACTGCCAATCATGATCTTACTACTTGGACGCTCAGCTGAAGAACAGCGAGTACCTTATGTTCCTTTTTTAGCGATGGCGACATTTATAGTCTTTTTGTATGATTCACAAATTATGAATTACATAAGAGCAAATTACTGATGAAACGTCTTCGCAAATATATTTTAACTAATTTTTCATCCCTCTTTATATCGATATTTTTACCTCTGTTCTCTATTGCATCGGTTATTTTTCTTATTAAACTGGCAGCTTATACTGCGATCATTCAACTTACTATCTTGGAAATGACGAAACTTTATATTTTCATTTTACCACAGATACTTTTTTACACATTACCAATTACTTTTTTTGTTGCAGCAACCCTTTCACTTTTCAAACTTTCCAATGATAATGAAATTATTGTCCTTTTTGCACTTGGGATTAAGCCTTTTTTCATTGTTCGAACATTTTTTCGACCGGCTCTCCTTTTAAGTTTTATTCTCTTTTTTAACTTTTTAATAATCGATCCACATGCAACAGTACTTTTTAAAAATTTTATCTCTTATAAAAAAAGTGAAGCAAAATTCAACCTCTCTGCAAGTGAATTTGGAAACAGTTTTGGAGACTGGCTTTTATACCTTGGAAAGAAAAATCAGGATGGAAGTTTTGAAAAAGTTTTTTTATTTAATAAAAAACAAAAAGAGGAAATTTTAATTGCTGCAAAAAAAGCAATAGTTATTAATGATGCAGGTATTTTGAGACTAAAATTAACAGATGGTCAAGGATACAGCTATTCGACTGAAAAGTTTTCACAAATTGACTTTACAACAATGCTTATCAACGATACCATGAAAACAGATCTCATAAACTATAAAAAACCCCTTGAATATTGGCTTAGTAAAGAGGGATGGGATGGAAGAAAAAAACATCTCTTTATAAGAAATACATTAATGAGTCTTTTTCCACTTGTTACACTCTTCTTAATTGTAACTTTTGGCGTTGTACAGGTACGTCATCAAAAATCTAAGATATATCTTTTCTTGTTTTTAACAATTTTACTCTACTACTCAACTCTTTTAACAGTTGAAAAGTATTTTGGTTTTTACACCATTGCAGTAATATCTATCGGATGGTTCATTACAAGCTATCTACTTTATCGACGTATAATTGTAAGAAAATTTTGATGAGAGTTGCAGTTACACTGGCCTATAATGGCACACATTATTATGGTTCTCAAATTCAAAAAGATATTTCACCTACTATTTTTGGCGTCTTTGAAGCTACACTTTTACGACTCGGAATTGATCAAAGAGTCGTAGTTAGCGGACGAACAGATAAAGGAGTTCATGCTACAGGACAAGTGTGTCACTTTGATTTACCACCTTACTGGAATGATATAGAAAAACTCAAACGGGTTTTAAACTTTATGCTCCCCTCCTCTATTCGTGTTGTTCATATCAAAATCGTAAGCAGTGATTTTCATGCACGCTATTCAACAAAGAAGCGTGTCTATCGCTATATCTTAAAAGACAGCCCACTTACACCTTTTGAAGCCGACTTCATTACATACTGGCCAAACAAAATAGATCTGCCTATGGTTCAACACAAAATAAAGCTTTTTATCGGGGAGCATGACTTTAAAAACTTTAAAAAAAACGGAAGTGATGAAAATACTACGCAAAGAATAATCTACAAAGCATTTGCATATAAGCATAAAGGGTATATAATACTCAACTTTGAAGCCAATGGCTTTTTACGAAGTCAAATTCGTATGATGGTTGGCTCACTCTTAAAACTGAGTAAAACAGAAATTTTAGAAAAATTAAATGATACAAACCATAAAATAGATCCAGCCCCGCCAAACGGGCTTTATCTTGCCAAAATAAAATATTAAAGGATAGCTATGTTTGAAGATGTAAAGATGCCAGAAGGGATGAGTGCTGAAGCACTAGAACACCTGATGTATCCAAAAAACTATGGAAAACTTGAAGATGCTGATGGAATTGGTGTTGCTCTTGATGAGAAAACAAAAGAGTATGTCATCTTTTATACAAAACTTGATAACGATATCATCAAAGATGTAAAATTTGCAACAAACGGATGTCAAGATACTGTAGTGATTGGCTCTATGTTCACAGAGATGATAAAAAATAATGATACGGAGTATGCTCAAAAAGCTATAGCAAAGATGCATGATAAACTTGGAAAACTGACTCCGCAGCAACAGGTCTGTGCAGATATTGTCTTTACTGCTTTTATTGCATCACTTAAAAATTTTGAAAATAAACTTGGCGGTTTAGATGAAGAGTTGCACTTACTTAAAATGAAAGAGAGCTGTGAAGTACCACAGAATAATGAGGGAGAAAAAAATGATAGATAAAACATACCAAAAGAAACATGAACTCTGGTTAAGCATACTGTTTGCATCATTTGCCATAGAAGATGAAACTATAAAATCTCGTCTCTATGACTTTTCACAAATTGCATTTCGTCATATGAAATGGCTTGGCAAAGAGATCTTACAAAATGGTAATGATTATAATTATGATCGAGATATGCTACTGCTAAAGAGAGAAGATTCTTTTGAAATTCTCCATGCACTTACACAAGAGATTAACGATATTCAAAATATCTACCCTCAAAATGCACTTGGATCAAGAATGAAGACAGATGACAACTATCTTCTTTCATACATAGATGAGATCTTAAATGATGAACGTAACAACAAAAAAATCACAGCTTTTAATATGCAAAGAGAGTGGGAAGATCTTGATCAAGCACAAATCGATGCATTAACACTCTTTTTATTTGATGAATCATATAAAGAGTATGAGCTTATTCTTATCTACGCTTATATGCAAGCACGAACAAAAGATCTTTTACAATTTGATATCTATCAGGATCTTATCGATGAGTCCCATTTTCATCTTAAATCTTTTGGAAATATGATGGCAAAACTCGGTATTTTGGCTCTTCCTAGACAACTCCATGAGATGACCTATATTGTCAAAGATCATGATCAGTTTATCAAAGATGGCATTGATGAGGAGATAGCAGCAAAAGAGATGTGTAAAGCACTCAGTGATGCCATTAAAGATGAAAAACTTTCAAAATTTTTCGACTTTATCAACTATCAGGAAAACTATCATATTGAACTGATGAAAAAGCTTCTCAAATAAAAAACTCTTGAGAAGCTTATATTGTCATCTTACAACAAACCCTATTGCGACCAGTCTCTTTAGCTTCATAAAGTGCATCATCTGCTCTTTTTAAAGCAAGTTCAATATTATATTCATTTTCTAAATTTACTTGTGACACACCAAGGCTTACAGTAAATTTTAGATCTTTATTTGACGAGGTGTTTATAGTAAGTGCCTCTATATCTTCTCTGATTTTTTGAGCTAAAACATTTGCTCCATTGATGGAAGTATTAGGAAGTAATATTACAAATTCTTCACCACCATATCGACAGCAAATATCACTTTTTCTTTGGTGTTCTAAAAGTTTATTTGATAAAGCTATAATCACATCATCACCTACTTTGTGCCCATAAGTATCATTTACATTTTTAAACTTATCAATATCAAGCATAATTACTGATAAATTTTTCTTCTCTCTTTTCATTAGATCTAAAGTATGTTCTGATATTTGAGTAAAATATCTTCTGTTATATAGCTTGGTCATAGGATCAGTTGATGCTAAAATTTTCAATTCCTCCATCATCTCATGATATTTCAACTCTTTTTTTACCCTTGAAAGCAACTCTTTTGGTCTAAATGGTTTTGTAACATAATCTGTTCCACCTAAATCATAAGCTTTTTCTATACTATTCTCATCTGCTTTTGCAGTTATAAATATAATAGGAATATCTTTTGTTCTTTCATCTGCTTTTAATTTTTTACACACCTCATATCCATTCATATTTGGCATCATAATATCAAGTAATATCAGATCTATTTTTTTTTCTTCTTCTACAATTTTTAATGCATCTACCCCCGATATTGTAGCTATTACATCATATTGTTCCAAAAGTTCTTCTAATATATCTAAGTTTGTTGCTGTATCATCTACTGCTAAAATTGTTTTAATTGTCATTTTTATTCTCTATAAATTTTATTGCTTTTTCTATTTTATACTCTTTTACGAAGTCTTTTATTTGATTAAAAAGTTTTTCATATTTTGTATCTAATTTATATTTTTCTATCTCTTGAATAATAGGTTTATATTGTTTTGATCGTCTGGAAATAAGAGCATCTTTTAGTTTAGAAAATAATTCAACTTTTTTTTCATCTTCAAGTGCCAACAATTCAATATTGAAATTTCTATCTCTATTGAAATCTAAATCTTTTAACTCCTCTAAGACTATATCTAACTCTTTATAAAATTTAGGTAATAAATCTCTATCTAAAGTATCCTCTAATTCCATAGCAATCCTATTTAACGCAACTGCTCCTGTATTTGCAGATAATCCTTTAATGGTATGAACTACTCTTTCTAGCTCTTTATCATCTAGGCCTTCAAGTCTTAAATCTTTATGGTTAGTATAAAAATCATTGAGTATTTTAAGATATAATTTTTTATTATTTGCCATATGAGAAAGTCCAATTTTTGTATCTATATTTATAAAATTTGGTAACTCTATATCTTCTTTTTGTTCACTAGTTTGATTTAAAATTTCTACTTTCTTTGATATATTTTTTAAAAGGATAGAAAATAATTTATCTATTTCAATAGGCTTACTTAAATGATCATTCATACCTGCATTTTTTGTTGCTATTTTATCCTCTTTCATGGCATTTGCAGTGAGTGCTATGATTGGAATATCTTGATTTAGCTTTCTGATTATTTTAGTAGCTTCTATACCATCCATTATAGGCATTTGCATATCCATCAAGATAAGTTCGTATTTACTTTCATTGATTTTATACAAATCTACAGCTTCTTCTCCATTATTGGCTATATCAATATTTATCTTGCTATTTTCCAAAAGTCCTTTTATAATCTCTTGATTTGTAAGGTTATCTTCCACTAATAATATATTACTGCCTTGTAAAGTAGAAATTTGATCTAAATTTATATCTTCTTTTTTGATTATTTTATCTATATCCCCTTTTGGGAGTTCTATCTCAAATATAAATCGACTTCCAACATCAACTTTACTCTCTACCCATATTTTACCATTCATAAGTTCTACTAATTGTTTTGAGATAGAAAGTCCAAGTCCTGTACCACCATATTTTCTAGTAGTAGATCCATCTGCTTGCATGAAACTTTGAAATAATTTATCTATATGTTCTTTGCTTAATCCTATACCTGTATCCGATACTATAAATCTTACTTTATTATCATTTTGTCTTTGTACATCTAATTCTATTTTGCCTGCTTGAGTAAATTTCACAGCATTTCCAAGTAGATTTATAAGTATTTGTGTGATTCTTAAAGGATCTCCAAAACATATATTATTTAATGAACAGTTGTGTTTTATATGAAAATCCAAATCTTTTTTATCTGTTTTTATTTTAATTATACTTTTAATATTGGCAAATAACTCCTTTATACTAAAATCTTCTTTTTCAATAGTTAATTTTCCAGCTTCTATTTTAGAGAAATCTAATATATCATTTATAATATTCAAAAGATTCTTAGCACTACTATCTATTCGAGTTAAATAATGTTTTTGCTTTTCATTTAAAGTAGTTTGTAAAGCTAGATAAGTCATTCCTGTTATTCCATTCATAGGAGTTCTTATCTCATGTGACATATTTGCTAAAAATATTGATTTTAATTTTGTAGCCTCTTCTGCTTTCTCTTTCAATACAATCAGTGCTTGTTCTTTCTCTTTTAACGCATTTATATCTGTAATTATCCATAGTACATCACTTTCATTGATATGTTCACCTGAAAATTTAGCCCAAAACAAACTTCCATCTTTTCTTTTAAACTGATATGCAATATTTGCAGGCTTACCTTGTTTTGCCTGTTTAAAAGCGATCTGTCCAAACTTTTTATAAGATTTTTCTGAGATATGAAAAAATTGTGCATTTTTCCCTATCATCTCTTCTCTTGTATATCCCCACATTTTGGCTAATTTTGTATTGATATCTTTTACAACTCTATTTTTATCTACAAGTAGTATCCCAATACCATTATTGTTATAAAATCTGTTTAAATATGTTGTTTTCTCTTTCAACTCTTTTGTTCTTTTTTCTATCATTTTCTCAAGATTTTGCTTTGTAAGCATAAGTTCTTTTTGAATAGATTTTCTTTTGTAATTCAATATAAAAAGTAAAATAATAATAAGTGTTAAAAATAAACCTATTAATATACTAACTTTATATTTTTCATAAAAAGAACTTGGCTTATTGATAATAATTTCATTTTTTAATACATTATCAAATTTTATATTATATTTATTTAGACCTTTATAGTTATAGATACCCTTTGTTGCTCCATCTTTCATAACAGGTATTAAAGATATTTTAGTGCCAGATAAAATTTTTTTTGCTATTTTAGCCATAGCCTTACCTTGATAATATCCACCTATTACATCACCACCTATCACATCACCTTTTATATTAAATTTAAGCAGACAAAATACAGGCACATCGGAACTTGAAGATATAAGAGTTCCCACTTTTTCATAAGTAAAATATTTACAATTTTTATCTTTAAAATATACTCCAAGCAAGACTATAGAGTCTTTATCTAAAGTGTGAACTTTTTGTTGTAGTTGCTTCATAGAGAGGTTTTCATTGTAGGTGATTTCAATATTTTCATACTCTTTGAGTTGCTCTTTTATAGTTTTTTCCCAAGCTCTTCCTGTAGTGAGATAATCATTTATAATATATATTTTTTTAGTTTTAGGTAAAAGTTTAAGTGCGGTTTTAACAGTATTTTTAGCATTAAAATTTTCAGCCACTCCTGTATAGTTAGATAAACCAGCTAGATCACTGTCTTTAAAAAAGTTTACTCCACAAAAAACAGTTGGAATATTACCAAATAGTTTATCTCTATTTTTTCTTAGAAAATTAAAAGCATTATTATCACTTGATAAAATAATATCAAATTTCACATCTTTGTACTTTATAAAATATAGTTGTTTTAATTGTTCAAGATACTTTTTTGTAAACACTCTTTTTGTATCCATATACTCAGTATGTAAAATATATCCATTTTTAGATGGTTGCAAAATATCTACAACAGCTTTATCAATATTTGTTTCCCATGTCATAGCTTTATTATATGAGTGCAATACCAATATATGTTTAGTATTGTTATTTGCAACTACAGCAGTAACAAGAAACAGTACTATTAAAATTATCTTTTTTATCAATTTCATACCTTTATAAGCACCCCATAAACAGGCACTTGTAAGTATAATTTTTTACCGCAAACAACTATACAAAGATGAATTTATGCGTTATATTGCCATTTGACAGCAAACTAATGCATAGCCATAACTCATAAAAAGGTGAGATGTGAAGTAGCTATCAGGAAAACTTTATTAGTAAAGTCGAATGATAGATGTATAAGTGCCAGACCAAATTAGACAACAAGCCAACTTGCTCTATTAAGCAAAAAAGCCATACTCAAAGACTTTACCCAACAGGTGTAACTTTTCCAAAACGAGAGAATTATAGTGCAAACTACATTAAATTTCAAACTACCATCAACAAATGAGAAATTAACATCAAAATGAGGATTTAAGCTCTTTATCATCCTCTTGGATCTGAGATTTAAGAGGTATTTTAAAGATATTTTGGAAGTAACTCTTTTATCTTTTTATAGATTTTTTCAAAATCTGTAGAATATACCCGCGTATGACCTATGGAAGTGATAAAATTCGTGTCACGCTCCCATCTTGGTACCAGATGCATATGAATATGCTCTGCTATACCAGCACCTGCAGCAGCACCAAGATTCATTCCAATATTCACCCCTTTTGCATGTAAACCCTCTTTTAACAATGCCACCCCTTTTTGTGCCAAAGCAGACATATGTAACCATGTTTCACTTGGCAATGCTTCGAGTTTGTCTGTATGAATATTTGGAATAATCATAAAGTGACCTGGTGTATAAGGGTATTTATTCATTACCATAAAACAATATTCATCACGATAGAGTACATGCAGTTTTGCATCATCTTCAGTATGAGAAACAATATGGCAAAAAACACAGCCCTCTATCTTTTGCTCAGTAACATATTCATCCCGCCATGGAGCATATAAAACATCATTCATAATAATCCCTTCTTAAATAAATGCAAAAACTAAATCAGGAAAGAGTATCACAAGGCCCAATCCTAAAAGCTGTAATAATATAAAAGGAACAATGCCTTTATAAATATCTATGGTCTTCAAACTTTTTCCTGCTGCTCCTTTTAAAAAAAAGAGCGACAAGCCAAAAGGTGGCGTGAGAAATGAAGCTTGCAGATTCATAGCAATAAGTACGCCAAACCAAATAGGATCAATACCAAAAGCCTCCATAACAGGTACTAAAATAGGAACAATTATAAAACTGATCTCTATAAAATCAATAAAAAATCCAAGAATAAAAATTGCCAACATTGAAACACCGATAAAAACCCAAACATCCCCAATATCATGAGAGAAAAAATCCAAAATCAGATCAGTTCCACCAAGTTCATTAAAAACAAGACTAAAGGCAGTTGCTCCAATTAAGATCATAAAAATCATACCAGAAAGCTTCATTGTCTCAAACAATGCATACTTTATCATCTCAAAATTAAGCGTTTTGTTAAATACAGAAAGCAAAATTCCCCCAACTACACCAAAAGCTGCTGATTCAGTTGGAGAAGCTATCCCCGCAAAAATACTGCCCAAAACTGTAATCATTAAGAGCAGTGGAGGAACAATAGCAAAGATAACAGATAAAAAACTGACTTTTTGATCACTTACAATGGCCGGAGCATCCTCCTTGTTCAAAAATGCCCGAATTAAAATATAACTTATATAAAGAGCAACAAGTGTAACACCAGGAAGTACAGCTCCCATAAACAGCTCTCCGACACTGACACTCATTACATCACCAAGAACAATCAGAATAATAGAAGGTGGAATAATCTGCCCCAATGTTCCACTCGCAGCTATTGTTCCACCGGCTAAACCTTTGTTGTATCCTGCTTGTAGCATTAAAGGAAGTGCAATAACACTCATCATAACAACACTTGCTGAAACAATACCGGTAGAAGCCGCCAAAATAGCACCAACAAGTACAACACTCACACCCAATCCACCACGAACACCTTTAAAAAGTGAACTCATTGAGATTAAAAGTTTTTCTGCCATTTGTGACTTCTCTAAAATAAGCCCCATCATTATAAAAAGTGGTACAGCCATCAGTGTTGTATTACTCATTATTCCATAAATACGAAATGGTAATATATTAAAAACTTCAAAACCGATATCAGGTGTAAAAAATGCAAACATCATTGCAACACCACCAAATGCAAAAGCAACAGGGACGCCAAAGAGTAAAAGAAGCAACGCTATCAAAAACATCACAAGTGCTATCATAAAGCTCTCCATCTTTTTATATCATCTACTAACTCTTTAAAAGCCTGCAGTGCAAGTAAAATAAAAGCAAGAGGCATTAAAGATTTTACAATCCAACGGTATGCCAACCCTCCAGGATCCGACGATGCTTCATGCTGTAGATAACTCATCTCTACAAATCCAATTCCAATATAAATGATTAAAAAAGAGAGCGGTAAAATGAAAAAAACAAATGAAAAGATATTAATCAAGAGTTTTGTTTTTTGTGAAAAATTTTCATAAAAAATATCTACCCTTACATGTGCATTATTTCGTAATGTATAAGCAATACTTAAAAGAATAACAACATCAAAAAAATGCCATTCCAACTCCTGTAAGGCCGTCGAACCTTCAGAAAAAAGATAACGGCTTGTAGCATCAAATACTACCAATACAACTAAAAGAGCTAAAACAATTGCTGTTATATAGGCTATATATTGTGTAATTTTGTCTATAAACTTCAAAGCTACTTCCTTTCTTAAAAATAGTATTTTAGCATGAAAGAAACAGTAGATTCATCTTCTTTCTTATCAATAACTACTTTCTCTTTATAATCATATTTTAACACTATTTGAGAGTTTTGTGTTATCCGTATGCCACTTGAAGCATGTAAAAGTATCTGATCGTAACCATTATCATATACTCTTTGCGTAATTTCAAAGTTTAAATTAAAATTTTCTTTATATTTATCTATTTTCAAACCAAAACTCGCACCAACACCAGAATGAAACTTACTGTCTTGATATGCTAATGGATCACTCATAATATATACAAATCCAAAATCATTTCCCCAGGAAAATCCTGCACCAACACGCAAGGAAAAAGTAGGATCTCTTGTTAAAAAATCATTATCCCATCCAATTTTTGTACGCCATGAGAAGTTCTTAAAAAAAAGACTTCTTTGTGCTATGGAGACAATGGAGATAATTGTAGCCTTCTCAAGCTTTGTCTTTTTTTTGGATTTAGATGCTAAAAGATTTAAAAACTCTATCTGCGTACCCCGTAAAAATCCATAAGCACTATCTTGAAGATCATGGTAAGCAGGACGAATACCAAGAAAAGTAACAAGATTTCCATCTCTGCTTCCAAGCCCAAGCTGTGCCCGAACAGCTCTATGTCCATCTATAGGATTTGGAGGCGTAACTATTTGTAATGGTTTTGTAATGCCAAGTTTTGCTCTCGCTGTCGTCATTGCATGAAAAAGATCAAGATACTGCTCTTTTTTGATTTTACCTCGTGAATATTGATACTCCAGATACTCAACGGCACTCTCTAAAATATAGCGCTGTTGATCAATGTCTATACTGTTATTGTTAACAATATCGCTACTTTTTATTTTTGCTTCAACAAGTTTAATTGGCAACTCTTTATATTTTTCATTTAAAAGTTTTTCATATTTTAAAAGTTTTGTTCTCTTTGAAGGACGATAGTGTTTATCACTGACTATACCTGCATCTTTTACAACATGAACTGTTTCTAAAGGAATCACTTCATAAGTAAAGTGTTTTCGCAACTCCAAAGATGGTCGCGCAACTTCCAAAAGCCAAAGCATATTGTAAGAACAGTTTTGCGTAAAAAAGTAATAATATGAGTGTGTACCATTTAACTCCCAGATATGACGAAACATCTGCATAGTCTCAGCTTGGGTAAGATTTAAATCATACTCCCAGATATCACGTTGTTCAGAGTCTCTGTACTCTTTGAGTTTCTCATAATAAGGTAATAAAGAGTAGAGACCATAATACCCACCGACAAGCCCTTTAATAGCAAAAACAACACCATTTTCTGTATCAGGATTGGCATCAGCAGCATAATTAATCGCATAAGAGAGCAGTTTTGAGTTATATGAAGAGTTAATACGTAAAAAAGTATGTCCAAACATAGAAGCTGGTGAGTTTATATGTGCGGCAGGAAAAACAAGTGTTGTTGATTTAGGATCAACTCTCTCTAAAATCTTATTATACTCTTTACACTCTGCTTTTGGAAAATCATCCCCATGCAGTTTCTCTTTTAACCAAGTATAACGGGCAGGAAATTTACAAATACTAGAGTTGTCATCGCTCTTTTCATCAGAGAAAAAAGCATCCAAAGTTGCTAACAATTCAGCCTGAGGATTCCTGTTACCATCTTTTGCAAAGAAAAAGTTTGGATCATCTATCTCACTTACATCACCATTCATATGAAGTAAAAGATGCCAGTAGTGCTGTTGTCCAAGTTGAAGTTTATTGGCTTTATTTTTATAGTTTTGAACACTCGAAGCAAAAAGCACACTAATGTTAAAAAATATAAAAACTAATACTGTAAAGAACTTGATAAGAAAACCTTTTGATGAAAAGAAGTTCTCACGCAAAAATCTGCGTGAGATTTAGAAATTATAAAGCAGTTGTAGAGATATTATCTAAAACATCAGCCATTTTAACTGACTTACTGCTATAAATTTTATTATAGTTTGCTTGAAGTGCTGTATTGAAAGCTACTTTATCTTGAACATTTAAAAGCTCATCTAAAGTATCTAATGATTCACCATGACCAATTGCTATCTCTTTTGCTAAGATATCCATATTTGATGCAACAAATTCTGCAGCTCTTTCATTCATAACAAACTTAGTCTTTTTACATCCAGAAGTACCAGAAGTGATACCAAAAGTTTGACTTCCAGTAGTACCATTTGTAGTTGCTTGAAGAGCAAGCATAATTGCAGACGAATTATCTTTGATAATCATTGAACCTAAACCACAACCTGTCTGACTGTTTACTGTTGCAAATGCACCTGTACTTAATGCAATAACTGCTGCTAAACTTATTAATAATTTTTTCATATTTCACACCTTTTATTTTTAAAATAGATCAATTGTAAACAAACTAAGCTTAATGTTTTCTGTTTTTATATAAAGTTTGGTGCATCATTGGCAAAGAGGATAATATCACCCGCTTTTGTCTGATTTGCAAGGACTTCTGTCAGTGCAGCTTTATCTGTAAGTAAAATCTTATTTTTTACATTCAAATTTTTTATAAAAAGATCGGCATTCAAAGAACCCGTAACAATGGCAATATCAAAAACATCATTAATAGCATCAATAAGTTGTAAATTTAAAGTCTCACTACTCTCAACAAGTCCAGGTGTAACAATTACTTTTCGTCCTTCATGTGTTGAACAAAGACGTACAGCTTCTAACATTCCGTCAATATTTCCATTATAACCATCATCTAGAATTATTTTTCCACCTGCTTTTATAAGCTGAAGTCTATGATCAACAGGTTGGAGTTTCGCTACAGCTTTTTGAATTGCTTCACTGCTCATTCCAAAATCTTTTGCTATACGCACTGCTACTGCAATATTCATCGTCTGAAATGCACCAAGAACATCCGTATGAAGATGCAATTCTTCTCCATCAAATTCTAAAGTAAAATCTGTACCTTCAAGGCTTGCTTTGACATCTTTGATCTCGTCACCAAAAAAGGTCACTTTCTCATGTGGTTCATCTGTTACAGAAGTATGGATATAAGCATGCTCTAATCTCGGAGATTGCATAATCTCTAATTTTGTTCGTATGATATTCTCCAGTGTTTTAAAGTACTCAATATGTGCTTCACCAACACGTCCTACAACAACAGTCTGTGGCTCTAAAAAAGTAGTAATTTCATAAATATCCCCTCTTTGACGTGCTCCTGCTTCACAAATATAGATCTCTATATCTTCATTCAAATTATTGTTTACATCTGCAATAATTCCACCTATGGTATTAACACTTCTTGGTGTTGCATAAACATTATACTTGTTCGCAAGGATCTGTGCTACAAAATTTTTAATACTAGTCTTTCCATAACTCCCTGTAATACAAATAATTTGAAGGTCTTGCATACTTTGAAGTTTTTTCTTTGCCTCTTTTTTATAAACTTTAAATAAAAATTTCTCAATAAGCGTCGAACCGATATACGCCAGAACCAAAGGCATCATAACACCATAAATTCCACAAGCATCTTTTAGTGTACAAAGTATGTCCTGAAAAAGTGTCAAAGAGATCAAAAGAATTAAAAAACGCTTCACCCGCCAGGTAAGAACAAGCTTTTTATCAAGCCTTTTATACCAAATAAAAATGGCCGGAACAACTGCAAAGATAAAAAATATAGGAAAAAATCTATCGGTAGTATAGTAAGCAACCAAAGGAATAATAAAATAGAGTATATGCCAATGTGGCTTATGATGTTTTAAGATCACACGTTCAAGTTTGTAATCATACCACTGCAGATTTGTTATAAGGTACCATCCAAGCAGGGTCACAAAGACTACATTAACAACAAATGCAATAAAAGCTTCATAATTCTCCATCTATTTTCCTTTTGTTTGTAAAAAATCTGATTCTATTTTATGAGAGATATCCATTGCATTTTGCATAAAGAAGTAGTGATCACCACTATATACTTCCAAAATAGAATTTTTTATAAGCTGATCAATCTTTTGTGCTGAAGAAAGTGGAGTTGCAGTATCTTCTTCTCCCCAAAAAAGCAATGCACGACCATTATAGTTAGCAAATTCTTGGGAAAAATCCTCATTCACTACTTTTTTAAAGGTCTCATACATCTCATGACTTAACTCTTTTGCATCATCAGCAACAAATAAAGAGCGGAATTTTGTAAGTCCAAAGAGTTTTAAAAATTTAAAAAGTGTTATTTTAAGTTTTACAGAAGTTGGTTTTTCTCTATAGATACCCGCACTCGCTACTAAAACCAACATTTGTGGATTAAGAAGAAGTCCAACTTTACCACCAAAAGAGTGACCAAGAACGATCTCCTTTTTAGCACCTATCTCTTTAAGAAAAAGATCAAGAATTGCTGCCACATCTTTTGTTGTTAAAACCATAGAAGTAGTCGAATTTCCAAAACCAGGAAGATCAATATAAATATGTCGAAAATCTTTCATATAAGGAGTAAAACTCTGTTTCATCAAGTTTTTATTACTCCCCCAGCCATGTAAAACTATAAAGTCTGTTTTTGCAGCAGGGTTATATATCTCATAGCTGATATCAAATATATGTTCTTTATAAGAAATGCTCTTTAGAGCCATTATTTCCCTTTGGCTTGAGAAATTGAATGAATATATTCATAACTTGCTTTAATTCTTTTTGTATGAGGCAGAGCGTTACTCAAATCTTCTATAACTGCAGAAAAATCTTCAAAAAGATAGTTTGCCATCGATCCAGGAATCGGATTGATCTCGTTTAAAAGAACCTCATCATTATGAACAAAAAAATCACAACGAATCAAAGCACCTTCAAAAAGACCACGATAAACTTTATCAAAATTTGATTTGAGTCTTTTTTCCAACTTCTCTGAAATATCAGCTTTTAATACCTGTTCTGAACGTGAAAAATCCATATATTTTTTATCAAAGTCCAAAAACTCCTCTTTATGAGGCTCTTCTATTAGAGAGTAGTTCATTGTACCCTTTGCATAATATCCTGCTAAATTATACTCCTTAACCCCTTCTAAAAACGGTTCAATTAAAACAACAGAATCAAATTCAAAAGCAACATCAAGTGCATAATCAAGTTCACTCTCATCTTTTACTATACTCACGCCAATAGAACTTCCAAGACGAGAAGGTTTTACTATAATTGGATAAGAAAGAGATAGATTACTGAGTTCATCTTTATGTGCTATTTCATAAGGTACATATTTTACACCTACTGCTTCACAAAGATATTTTGTATAGCGTTTATCATAAGAAAAAGTACAGGCATCTACACGTGGACCAATATATTTAATAGAGTAAAAATCCAAGAGTGCTGCGATTGTTCCATCTTCTCCATCAGCTCCATGTATAAGATTCAACACTATATCTTTATACTCTTTTGAACTACCAAACATCCCTTTTTTAGGTTCTACAAAAGCACCATTTTGTAAAACAAGGCATGGCATCTTTTTATGTTCACCTTTTGAAAAAGTAATAGCTTTCATCTTATTTTGTTCAATTAAATAAAAAGTATGATCACTGTCACAAAAAATAAAAGTCAAATCAAAGGCAGAGAGTTTCTCTTTTAGTGTTATAGCACTTACAATGCTTATTTCATGCTCAAAACTTGCACCACCGAATAAAATTGTTAATTTCAATATATATTTCCTTAATTCATTAAATTGTTTGAAGTAATTTCAATGCACCTTTTACAAGGGTAGCTGTATCTTCACCTTCACATGCAGAGAGTGCTTTTGAAATTTTATCTTTTTTAAATCCTAGCGCTTCTAGCGCTTCACTAGCCTCACTATAAGCTGCTGTTTTTACTGAAGTAGTTACAGAATCACTTAACATCTCCGCATCAAAACCATTGAGCTCAACTAAAATACGCCCTGCACTCTTTGGACCAATTCCCGGTACTTTTTGCACCGCTTTTACATCTTTGTTAGAGAGGACTGTAGCAAACTGTGAGGGTGTGTAGGTCGAGCAAATTGCCATAGCAACCTTTGGACCTACACCATTAATTTTAACAAGACGAGTAAATAGTTTTTTTTCATTCATATCCATAAAACCATACAATAGATTCGCATCTTCTCGAATGATTTGTATAGTATACAGTGAAACTTCATCTTTGCCTAAGGTAGAAAAAGTATGCAATGATATAAAAACTTCATAAACAATACCATTTACATTTATATGTACAACAGATGGCTCTTTATAAACTACTTTTCCATTAATTCCAACTATCATAAATTATCTGTTACTCCTCTTCATCGTCATCTATTGGGCGAATTGCATATTCCCCTTCATCAACTTCTACTAAAGCAAAAATCTTTTTATCAGAACCTTCAAGTGGTTTATATACTAACTCTATTGGCGGATCTACTAGTTTGAATTTTATTTCATTATATCCAATCCATTTATCATGATTAATTATACGTGCATCAAAAATATTAGCTTGAAAAGATGCTGTACGTGTTGTCAAAAGATTGAGTTTTTCCTGTTTCAACTGATATTGTTCTTTCAAGTCTTTAAAATGTTGCTGCATATTTTGAAATTCTTTATATTTTTTTATAAAACTTTTTGGCATTTTTACCTTGTTTTTTTGATAATGCAATAAGCGTTTTTTAATCTCTATAAAAGATTTCGTTCCACTTTTAATAAGCTGTGTATATTGTTCTATCTCTTTTTTTAATGCTTTGATATCTGATTCCAACTCTTTTATCTGTTCTTCATTATCTTCAACAGAATTTTGCACATCACGACTTAAAAGCGGATCAATAGTAAAACTGTTTTCACTACCAAGTAATCTTTTGATCTCAATTTTCTGAGATGCAGTTACCTTTACATGAGAAGCACAAATCTCAAGTTCTACCTCTTTTGCTCTAATATTACCACCTACAGCTTGTGCTATCTTTACATTTTCACCTTCTACACTACCATGTTCAAGTCGAGTAATATGAATATCTTTTCCATATGCTGTTCCTTTATGCACATTAATATCAAGATCATCCGCTCTGATTATTGCAGTTTTATGCGTCTGACCACCAATACTTGCCTTTTGTGCTGTAACCTTTGCATTCGAACCTACATTTCCATCTATCTCTATCTCTGTAACTTCTACGATCATTCCTGGACCAACAGCATCTTTAATCGCATCAGCCTCTTTTACAACCATATTTACTTCAGAATCAACACCACTCTCAATCGATCCGGTTGTTTTGAAACTAACAGCATCAATATCAACTTCTTTTTTGATCATATAGGTATTATTTTCAAAGGCGATATAGCCATTCTCTTTGGCATAGTATTTTATAGAATCTTCATCTTCAACCATCCTGATATTATCACTGATGTTGAACTTGGGTTCATGTTTAATTACAGGTTCTTTTGGCTTTATATATTCACCACGACAGTTTCGTCCTGGTTTACCCGGCTTAGCTTTAACATACTCAATAAGAAGGTCACCCTCTTTTACCCCCTGAATAAAACCTCTTGAAGCATAATTAATCCGCTCATTTTCACTCACTTCCTTGTTTTTTTCATAATGAAGGATTAAGGCATCATTGATGGTAGCTGTCGGTTCATATCCCTCTGCTACAAGATGTGTTTCACTTTTTTGAAACTCTATATGTTCAGCAATCCGGACACGTGCAGAAATTTTAGAAGCAAGATCTTCAACCATAGAATCAAACATATAAATCAAAATACCAGCACGAATTTTTTTTCGATTTATCAGCTCAATAAAATCATTTTCAAAACGAGGAACATAATCAACTTTAGATCCCTCTGCAATATTGAGATAAACTTTACACTTTGTAGCATTCGCTCCAACAGAAAGTTTTAAACCACTGTATGGATCATCCTTTGCAGACCTTTTGGAAAAAACTTCTATCTCATAGGTTTGTTTTATCTCAAAGTTAGGATTTAAAAGCATTGCTTCATCATCAAAAGCCTGTGCTTCTTCTACTGCTATCTCTTCCCATTCAGCTTCTTTTGAACCTTCTGAAATCATACGTGTATATGTCTGAACATCCAAGAGGTTAAAATCCAAAAGTTCAGGATCCATATCATAAGATTTTGCAATTTTAAAGATCTCTTTTGCAACATTTTGTGCACGAATTATTGTTGGACGAACTTTTTTTAGTGATACTGCAGAAGTTTTTTTACTTGAACCAAATAGTGCCATTTTTTTTACCCATCATTTTTATTAGAGCTGATTTTAACGAAAAGTTTGTTAAAATTTCGTAAAAATTATGATTTCACCACAAAGAGTTCCATGTTTAGAGCCATTTTCACTAACAGCTTTGGTATATTATTTTCCCGCATTTTAGGATTTATCCGCGATCTTCTCACCGCTTCTGTTCTTGGTGCTTCGATATACAGCGATATATTTTTCATTGCCTTTAAACTGCCAAATCTTTTTCGCCGTATTTTTGCCGAGGGTGCTTTTACACAGGTCTTTATTCCTGCCTTTGCAAGAAGCAGACACAAGGCTGTATTTAGCATACATATCTTTGTACTTTTTCTTTCCATTATTCTACTAATGACACTTTTAGTCAATCTTGTGCCACAGATATTTACAAAAGCAATAGCAAGCGGTTTTGATGCGCATACCATTGAACTTGCTGCGCCTTATGTTGCTTTGAACTTTTGGTATCTGCCACTTATTTTCAGTGTCACCTTTTTAGCAGCCATACTTCAGTATAAACACCACTTTGCAACAACAGCTTATGCAACAGCTTTGCTTAACCTCTCTTTAATAACAGCACTTTTACTGGCAAAAGGCAAAACAGATGCAATCATAGTATATTACCTGAGTATCGGTGTTGTTGCAGGAGGTATTTTACAGCTTATTGCACATCTTGTAGCCATATACAGACTTGGAGCATGCAAACTTCTTTATGGAGGTTTTAAGTATCTACATCAAAAATCACCCATTATCAAAACAGATACGCAAAAGTTCAAAAACAACTTTTTTCCGGCAATGTGGGGGAACTCAACAGCTCAGGTCTCTGCCTTTTTAGATACTTTTTTAGCTTCGTTTTTAGTAACGGGATCAATCTCTTATCTCTACTATGCAAACCGTATCTTTCAGCTTCCTTTGGCACTTTTTGCCATTGCAACTTCTGTAGCTCTTTTCCCAAGAGTAGCCCGCTATCTTAAAAACGGGGATGAGCAAAAGGCACTGCAAAATCTCAAAAAAGCCTTTTGGTTTTTAAGCTACATTCTAACAGCCAGTGCGATCGGAGGCGTTGTTCTATCCGATGAAATTATACATCTGCTATTTGAGCGAGGTGCCTTTGATGCACAAGACACACATAATACTGCAGCTGTTTTAGTCATGTACCTTATAGGTCTGCTTCCTTTTGGACTGCAAAAGCTTTTTGTACTCTGGCTTTATGCAAAAGAGATGCAGACAAAAGCCGCAAAAATTGCAACAATATCTTTAGTTGTTTATGTTATATTTGCACTTGCATTTATAAAGCCTTTTGGTGTGGCAGGTTTAGCTTTGGCAGGGACACTTGGCGGCTTTGTCAGCCTCTTTTTTACCCTCAAAACCTTTGGGTGGTCAAACTTTTTTGCTATACTTCGCTCAAAAAATCTGATCTATCTCCTTCTTGGCTCAGTTCTTTTTACTATGCTTTTACTCTATTTAAAGGATTTTATCCATGCATATATTTGATTCTGTTCAAAAAACAAAACGGAAATTTACACCACTTGTAGAGGGCAAAGCCACACTCTATGTCTGTGGTCCCACTGTCTATGACAATGCTCACCTCGGTCATGCAAAATCAGCACTTGCTTTTGATCTGCTCTCTCGTGTATTACGGGCAAACGGCTATGATGTAAGCTATGCAAGAAATATCACCGATATTGATGACAAGATCATTAAAAAAGCCATTGAACAGAAAAAAGATATCAAAACTATTACAGATTTTTATACAGAGGCTTTTCACAAAGAGATGGAGGCTATCGGTGTCAAACGCCCTGACA
>JAMOSE010000141.1 GCA_027063215.1 Sulfurimonas sp.
CTGTCATTTAAACATCTTTTAAAATGTACGCCTGCAACAAGTTTACTGTCGTGTGCAAGCGTAAATCTCAGCACAGATGGCGGTGTCTCTTTTAAATCGAGTATATTTATACCAGAAGAGACCAAACCTCCTAAAAAAGCACGCTTTATCATGCGTGAATTTTTATCCTGATCGCGTCCTGCTAACACAGTAGAGTGAACCGGCAATTGAGCACCAAGCGCTTCGCCCAGTTTTATAGCCATTTCACAGGAGAGTTCTATATTGCTTTTACCATAAACACTTCCGTCTTCAAAAATAGAATTTTTATATTTACTGCCTAATATCAGGTTATTTGTAACTATAGATGCAGGTTCTATTTTTTTATCAGGCCAGATAATAACATCTTTGTCAAACCTTGTAAGTTCACCAACCTCACAGTTCTCAGCCAAAATAAGTCCTGCCGTTGCTGTAACATTTTTGTCTATAAAGTTGTTATTACAAATAACACCACTATCAAGCAAAAGATGATTTTTTACTGTGATATCTTCCCAAAATACACTGTTTTTTATCTTACTTGAAATGCCTATTGTTACATTTTTACCTATAACCGTATTTGTAAGTTTGACATTTTTTTTGAGTGTAACATTTTCGCCTAAAACTACTGTTCCTGTAATCTCTACACTCTCATCTATCTTATTTTTACCCTGAGTGTAGAGCACACCATCAGGATATTTAATTTTTTCACCGGCAAACGTAAATGTTACATCACCGGCAAATATATCTTCATACACTTCTCGATAACTTTGCGGATTTCCGACATCTCGCCAATATCCTTGAAGATTATGTGCCATCAAAGGGATTTTTTCTTCCATCAAGGTTGGAAAAAGATCTTTGGCAAAATCAAAATTTTCACCCTCTGGGATATAATCAAGTATTTCAGGTTCTATAATGTATATACCCGTATTTATGGTATCGCTAAAGACTTCACCCCAGCTTGGTTTTTCAAGAAATTTTTCAATCACGCCATCTTCATTGGCTATAACCACACCAAACTGCAAAGGATTTTCAACAGAGGTAAGCCCAATGGAGAGTTTAGAGTTTTTTTCTTTATGAAATGTAAAAAGTTTTCTAAAATCAAAATCAGTCACCAAATCCCCACTGATAATAATAAAATTTTCATCTCCGATATACTCCTGTGCCAGTTTCACAGCACCCGCTGTGCCATAATCATCATCAGGAACAACATAGGTAATATTTATGCCAAAATCACTGCCGTCTTTAAAATAATCTTGAATAATTTCGGGTTTAAAATAAAGCAGCACTATAAACTCTGTAATGCCTAACTCCTTAAGCATCATCATTGTATGTTCCATCATCGGTTTGTTCATAATCGGCAACATCGGTTTTGGTCGCGAATTTGTCAAAGGTTGGATTCGTGTTCCAAATCCACCTGCCATTACTACTGCTTTCATTTTACCCCTTTTGTTAAATCAAATTTATGCAAATAAACTTTGCGTAATTTTCTGTGCCTCTTTTTGAATTAAAGTCAAATGCTCCCGTGAAAGAAAACTCTCAGCATATATTTTATAAATATCTTCTGTTCCTGATGGTCGCATGGCAACCCAGCCATTTTTTGTAACAATTTTGAGCCCGCCAATTGCTGCACCGTTACCTGCTGCTTTTGTAAACACAGCTTCTATTTTTTCGCCCGCAAGTTTATCTGTTTTAATAGCATCTACATTAAGATTTTTCAGCATCTTTTTTTGTTCCAAAGTTGCCGGTGCATCTATGCGTGCATAATAAGAAACACCAAACTCTTTTTCAAAATCTGCATAAATATCGGCTATATCTTTGCCTGTTACAGCTATGATTTCAGCAGCAAGCAGTGTCATAATCATCCCATCCTTGTCTGTTGTCCAAACACTTCCATCATCTCTGAGATACGATGCACCAGCACTCTCTTCACCGCCAAAGCCAAGCCATCCTTCATAGAGTCCCTCAACAAACCATTTAAAACCAACAGGCACTTCATATACTTGTCGCCCAAGACTTTTACACACTCTGTCTATCATGGAACTTGATACCAAAGTTTTTCCGACTTTTAAATCTTTTGTAAAATTTTCTCTATACTTAAACAAGTACCAAATAGCTACACTCAGGTAATGATTTGGATTGATAAGTCCTCCTTTTGGAGTCACTATACCGTGTCTGTCTGCATCTGTATCATTTGCAAAAGCAAGATCATAATTATCTTTGAGTTTGAGCAGTGATGCCATAGCATAAGGAGAAGAACAGTCCATACGAATTTTACCGTCATGATCAAGCGTCATAAACGAAAATGTAAAATCTGCATAAGGATGAATAATTTCCATATCAAGATTGTAATATTCTTTTATTTTTTTATATACCGCTATAGAAGAACCACCTAATGGATCAGCTGCGATCTTAAGCTTCGCACCTTGAATGGCTTTCATATCTACAATCTCACCGAGTGCTTTGACATACGGTGTAATAAAGTCATACTCTTTGATATATTTTGAAGATATAGCTTCTTCATAGCTTACTATTTTTACATCTTTAAGATTGTTTGCCAATATTTCATTTGCTCTTTTTTCTATAAGTGAAGTCACATCCGTATCTGCCGGACCTCCGTTTGGCGGGTTGTATTTAAAACCACCATCCTCTGGAGGGTTATGCGAAGGTGTTATCACTATCCCGTCTGCACTCTCTTTTGCATTTTTATTATGCTCTAAAATTGCAAAAGAGACTAAAGGCGTTGGTGTATATTCATCATTTTGGGAGATACACACATATATGCCATTGGCAGCACAGACACGAATAGTGCTTATCTGTGCAGGAGCGGAAAGAGCATGTGTATCTTTGCCGATGTACAATACACCCTCATACTTCATCTTTTTTTTGTATTCACATACAGCCTGAGTAATCGCTAACACATGGTCTTTATTAAAACTTTTTTTCAATGCACTGCCACGATGACCAGAAGTACCAAACGCAACGCATTGCGTTGGTATATTTATATCAGGCTTTTTTTCATAATATGCACTGATAAGCAGCGCAACATTTACAAGATCTTCTTTTGGTGCCAATGTAGCAGCTAATGGACTCAACATAATTAATACGGCTCCACACTGTAAACACGCCCATTATGCTTGACTATACGAACTCTCTCTCCTGTATGAAACATATTTCCTTTTGAGAGAACTACGACATGACTGCCATTATCAAGCGCCACACTCAGCTCCTGTGCATTGGCTTTACCCAATTCATTTCCTGCATACATACCACCTAATCCACCTGCAAGTGTTGCTAATGTATTTCCTTTGCCTTGACCGACTAAAGAGCCTAAAACAGCACCCGAAATTGCACCTAAAAAAGTACCCGTACCATTGTCTTTTATGACAACGGGCTTAATATGTTCTACAACACCTACCTTGTAACTCATTTCATAGTTTACAGAATTTGCATCCATCTCCTGTAACCCTCTTGTTGCACATCCTGTAAAAAATAAACCTGCCACTGCAACAACCGTTATAAACTTTTTCATAAAATCATCCTTCCTTCATTTTTTCTGCCATATAATCAGCAACTTCTAAGAGTCTTTGAGAATATCCATATTCATTATCATACCAAGCCATCACTTTTAGCATTCTTTTACCTACAACAGCCGTTGAAAGTCCATCAATGATGCTTGAGTGGCGGTTTCCTAGAATATCTGAAGATACTATTTCATCTTTTGTAAACTCTAAAACTCCTTTTAGCTCACTCTGTGAAGCCTTTATAAAAGCTTCATTGACACGCTCAACAGTTATATCTTCATTTACGAGTGCCACAACTTCCGTTATAGCACCATCCGGCACAGGAACACGCAAGGCCATCGCTTCCATTTTTCCCTCTAATGCAGGAATAACTTCCACAGTTGCTATTGCTGCACCTGTTGTAGTCGGTATAATATTAACAGCTGATGCACGACCGCGTCTGCGTTTTTTAGCTCGCTTATCTACTGTTACCTGAGAAGATGTATAGGCATGTGTTGTTGTAATCATTGCATTTTGTACTCCAAAATTATCTTCCAAGACTTTCATCACAGGAGCTAAAGAATTTGTTGTACAAGAAGCATTTGAGATGATATGATGTTTGCTATCATCATATTCGGTATGATTTACACCTTTTACAATAGTTAGATCAACATTTTTTCCTGGAGCTGAGATAAGCACTTTCTTCGCACCCGCTTGAATGTGTTGCACCGCCAAAGTTCCATCAGTAAAACGCCCCGTACAATCAAGAACGATGTCAATACCCAACTCTTTCCAAGGTAATTCCAGTGGATTATGACTACTGACAATAGTAATCTCATGCCCGTCAATAATAAGCTTTTTATCTTCTGTTTTAATCTCAAAATCTGCACGTCCATGAACAGAATCATATTTTAAAAGATATGCCGCATCTTCTACACTTGAAGTATTTGCTGCAACAATCTCACAATTTTTTGGAAGATTATTAATATAATGTCTCAGTACCTGATTTCCTATACGACCAAGTCCGTTAATTGCTACTCTTTTTTTCATCTGTTTTTCCTTTTTAGTTTGTTGTTTCTTGCAATGTTTTTGATATTGGTATGTAAAATTTACCCAAATAATCTTTCATCATTCTTCTTGCGCTAAACTCAGGAGGAATGCTTTGCATTGCTTCTTTCATTTTTACTATCCAATTATTTGGCACTCCATTATTATCTGTATCATAATAAAGCGGTACTATCTCTTGCTCAAGCAGATCATAGAGAGCATTTGCATCAGCCACGTCATTAGAAGGCTCACTTCCAAATGCCCAACCATTTTTTCCATTATATGCTTCAGGCCACCACCCATCTAAAACAGAGAGATGTAAAGTGCCGTTTAGAGAAGCTTTCATACCACTTGTACCGCATGCTTCCATTGGAATTTGTGGATTATTTAACCACACATCTACACCATGCAGAAGATATTTAGCTACATTTTCACCATAATCTTCCACAAAAGCGATACGACCACAAAATCTTGGATCCTGAGCTGTTTTAAAAATCTGCTGCAGTATCTTTTTACCATTCATATCAGAAGGATGCGCCTTTCCTGCAAAAATAATCTGTACTGGTTTATCTCTATTATTTACAATTTTCTCTAAACGTTCTAAATCACTTAAAATTAAATCAGGTCGTTTATATTCTGTCATTCTGCGGGCAAAACCTATGGTTAAAATATCCGGATCCAACAACACTCCCTCAGCCATGGCAACCATAGGATCAATTCCATCTTGCGAATATTTTATGCGGACTCGCTCTCTGATAAAATTAACCATGGTAACTTTGGAATTTTGTGAAATATTCCAAAGTTTTTTATTTTTGATATCTTGTATAAATCCCCATAAAGAAGCATCTTCTTGAATTAAGCTCCACTGCTCACCACGCGAAGTTATGAGATTTTCAACAAGTTCATCACTGAACCATGTAGGCAAATGCACTCCGTTTGTCACATAATCCATTGCCGGCTTGTCATCTTTCAGTTGTGGTAACACATGTTTCCAAATCTCTGTAGCAACTGTAGCATGTTTTTTACTGACTGCATTTCTGTTGTCACACATATTTAAACCAAAAACAGTCATATTAAATCCGGCAGTAGGATTATCAGGATTTAGTCCATAACTCATAAACTGCTCTTTATTCATTCCCAGTTTTTCCCAATAATCTTGAAATGATGTACTCATCATATCAAAGTCATAAACATCTGTTGCAGCCTGCAGCGGTGTATGTGTAGTAAAAACAGATGTCTGCTTAACTTTTTTGATAGCATCTTGTAAACTTAACTCTTCTTTTTCCATAAATGTCCGAATACGTTCAAAAAGAGCAAAAGCAGGATGCCCTTCATTAAGATGTAAAATAGAATATTCGATACCAAGTTCTTCAAGCACTCTATATCCGCCTATTCCAAGTACAATCTGCTGACGAAGTCTTTGATTTTTATCTGAGGTGTAGAGTCTTGAAGAGATCTGTCTGTCCCAAGGATCGTTTTTTTCAATATCGGTATCAAGCAGATACAATGTTACCCGACCGACATTGATTTTCCATACACTTGCATATACAGGAGGATCAATAAAAGGCACTTCTATAGTGAAATGATTTTCATCTTCATCTAAAACTCTCTCAATGGGTGCTACATCTTTTTCTATAGGCTCTTCTGCTCCATTTTGCCAGCCGTCCGTACCAATAACCTGACGAACATAACCCTTTGGATACATAAAACCTATACCCACCATCGGCAAGCCCATATCGCTTGACTCTTTTAAAATATCTCCGGCCAAAAAGCCAAGTCCACCCGAATAAATAGGCACAGAATGATGCAGTCCATATTCTGCACAAAAGTATGCTATGGGAAGTGGTTCCTCGGCATAAACATTATTGTCATTAATGTACATTTTAAACATATCATAAACATAATGATACTCTCGCATAAAATATTCATCCGAACAAGCTTTGTCCAACTCCTCCTGTGACATATTTTTAAGCATTAAAATAGGATTATGGTTGCTCTCTTTCCATAAATAGGCATTGAGCATTTTAAAAAGATTTTTGCCTCTGGGGTTCCATGTCCACCAAAGATTCAGAGAAATCTCTTTTAAACCGCTTATAGCATCTGGAAGTTCAGGTATTGCAACATTAATTGAAGGGTCACTATTCATCATCTTTCAGCCTTTTACTTCCAATTATATGTTGCCGTATCTTCAAGCATCATCTCTATTTCTAAAAGTCGATTATATTTTGCCAACCTTTCACTGCGTGAGGCTGAACCGGTTTTTAAGTGTCCGCCATCCATTGCCACTGCAAAATCTGCTAAAAATGTATCTGCCGTTTCACCTGAACGATGTGAAAGCAGGTATCGCCATCCATTATCACGGCACATTCTCACAGCATCAACAGTTTCGGTTACTGTTCCAATTTGATTAAGTTTAATAAGTGAAGCGTTTGCAGTATGCTCTTTTATGCCACGTGAGATAAACTTAGTATTTGTTACAAAGATATCATCACCGATAACTTCTATCTTATCTCCAAGTTCTGCGGTAAATTTTGCAAAACCTTCCCAGTCTTCTTCTGCTAGCGGATCTTCCCAAAAGATGATAGGGTATTTTTCTACCCACTCTTTTGCAAGTGCTATCATCTCATCACTGCTTTTTTCTCCTGCTCCTGACCATTTAAGATTATAATGACCTTTTTTCTCAGAGCAAAAAGATGTTGCAGCACTGTCAATACCTATCATAATATCTTTACCAGGTTCAAATCCTGCTGTCTCAATCGCCTCAATAATAAGCTCCATAGCCTCTTCATTACTTTTTAAATCCGGTGCAAAACCACCTTCATCACCAACAGAAGTAGCAAGTCCACGAGAAGCTAAAATCTTTTTAAGTGCATGAAAAGTCTCTGCTACATAACGCAAACCTTCACTAAAAGTCGGTGCACCAACAGGTACCGCCATAAACTCTTGAAAATCTACGCTGTTATCAGCATGTTCTCCGCCGTTTAAGATATTCATACAAGGAACAGGAATACGCCGTGCATCTGCACCACCCAAATATTGATACAATTCCAGACCACTTGATGCTGCAGCTGCTTTTGCTACAGCCATACTCACACCAAGAATTGCATTGGCACCAAGATTTGACTTATTTTCAGTTCCATCTAAAGCTATCATTGCCCTATCAATTTTTGCCTGATCTGTTGCATCCATACCTACAACTAATGAAGCAAGATGATTGTTTACATTAAAGACAGCTTTGCGTACACCTTTGCCATTGTAACGCTCAGGATCATCGTCACGCAACTCTACTGCTTCATACTCTCCTGTGCTTGCACCCGAGGGAACAGAAGCCGATACTTTTGTCCCATCCTCAAGTGTAAGTAAAACTCTTACAGTAGGATTACCTCGTGAGTCTAAAATTTCTAAAGCTTTTACACTTTTTATTGTTGTATTTGCCATTTTATTATCCTCTACTTCTTTGCATCATATTTTTAAAAAATATCTGCTTTGCCAATATGCCAAAAGATTCTGTAAGTGTTGGATGTGGGTGAATTGTCTGCATAACATCCATCGCTTTCATTTTATTAGC